>DATFVO010000352.1:0-4956 GCA_035260265.1 Methyloceanibacter sp. | reverse complement strand
GAGAACGGCTCGTCCATAAGGAGCACGCTTGGTCTCGGCGCGATGGCGCGGGCAAGCGCCATGCGGATATTCGCTCACATAATGAGCGAGGCCGACGCGCTCGAACGCGGCATGTGCCTCGGTCTTGGCCTCGCGCCGGGTGAGCGGGACTTCGCCTGGCGCGATGTCGAGGCTCACATGGTCTAGCGCGAGCGTCGCGCCATAATGCCGCGACACGTCCTCGAAGGTGAGCCGCGCCGCGAAGGTGACGGCGGCTTTGCCACGAGTGGCCTTGCCGCGGCCGGCTCTGGCTCGTCCAGCCTTTTCGTTGGCGAGAGCACGGCCGCACGCTCTTAGGGCTTCGAACATGAGGCTCATCTACGCGGTCGCGCGGCCAAAACACAACTCCTCTAGGAATTGCCGGCAGCCTGTTGTTCACTGAAGGCCGAGCGCGCCATTGGGGGATACACGCAAGCAATGAGCGAGACGCAGCCGCCGATCAAAGTTCACCACCATAACGACTACCGGATTTCCTTCTACGCTGGACGAGACCAGTGCGCGCGTCATCTCAAGGAGCGGAACTGGGTCGACGACCCCGCCTTGAAACTCGGCCCTGCCATGTACGCCATCAACAGCGGCAAGGAGGCCATCGTCTACGATACCTTCACCAGCGTGGCCCACGCGGAATTCGTGCGCCTCTATCTCGAGAAATTAGGAGCTCGGAAATTTACCGCGGTGCTCAGCCATTGGCACCTCGATCACATCGCCGGCAGCGCAGTATTTGACGATTGCGACATCATCGCCACGTCGCTCACGCACGACACGCTCAAGAGGCACACGGCTGACATCGAGGCGGGCACAGTGTGGGGCCGCCGCCCATCGCGCCGCTCATATTCCCCAACGTCCTGTTCGACAACCACCTGGAGCTCCGCGTGGGAGAGATCGCACTCGACCTCCGGATGTCGCCAAAATCCTTCCCAATCATGGCGACCCGGACATCATCAAGAAAGGGGGATACGATAAGACCCTGATCGACGCGAGCGTGGGCTATGTCACCAAGATGCTGACGAGGTCCCATGACCCCGCATATCTAGAGGGCTCGATGGAAGACGATCTCGCCGCGTCGGCGGTGAAGGGCTGGGTCAGGCCTTTCGAAACCGTACCGCGAGGTGCACGAGCAAAATCTCAAGGTCGTCCACGACTATTGGAAGGACAAGACACTGCCTCAGATTGCACCCTAGCTGCGAGCGGCCAAATCAGGCCGGCTGGCCGCTGCTTTCATCCTCGGCGAGCGGCTCGTCCTCCAAGGGCTCCTCGTCCTCGCGGAGGTCGGGGGCATCGTCGGGGTTCGGCATGGAGAAGCCGGGCGGCAAGTTCGAATCCAAGAGGCCCGCGCCCTTGAGCTCGGTAAGCCCCGGCAGGTCCTGGATCTGATCGAAGCCGAAATGCTCAAGGAAGCTCGCGGTGGTACCATAGGTCACAGGGCGCCCAGGCGCCCGCCGGCGTCCGCGCAGCTTGATCCAACCCGTCTCAAGCAGAATATCGATGGTGCCAGAGGACGTGCTCACCCCCCTGATCTCTTCGATCTCGGCACGGGTGACCGGCTGGTGATAGGCGATGATGGCAAGCGTCTCGAGCGCCGCGCGCGACAGGCGGCGCTGCTCGACCGCATGCTTCTCAAGCAGGAAGGAGAGATCGTCGGCGGTGCGGAACGACCATTTGCCGGCGACCTTCACCAGATTGACGCCGCGCGCGGCGTAAAGGCTTTGCAGCTCTTCGAGCAGGGCTGGCATGTCATCGCCATCCACGAAATGCTGGGCGAGAGTAGCCTCATCCAGCGGCTCGGAGGCTGCGAACAGCAGCGCTTCAACGATGCGCAATTTTTCGCGCTGATCGGTCGACTGCAGCGCGATGACATTGGAGGGAAGCGGCAAGAGAAGCCGCGGCCCGCCTCGCTCGCGCTCCGTCTCGTCTTCCTTCATGACCGGTACTCTATTCAATTGGTTCGCTGTCATTCCCTCCCCCGTAGCTGTTGCTTGCTAGGCCTCATATCAAGCGACTCGCGTGCGCCGCCTGATCATAAGCGGCGCGAATGACTTCTCCTGGCGGATCTCGAGCGCGCCTTCGCGCGTCATCTCCAAGGTGGCCGTGAAGCTCGACGCGAGCGCGGTTTTTCTCAGTTCAGGCTCGACGAGAAACTCGGCAAGAAGTTGATCGAGCGGCGACCAGTCGCAGGCGATGCCGAGCAGGCGCTCGAGCTCGGCGCGCGCTTCCTTGAGCGACCATACCGTGCGCTGGCGAATATGCCAGGTGCGGACCGCGGTGCGCTGCCGCTGCTGAGAATAGGCCTTGAGCAGGTCGTAGACATTTGCCTCGTAGGTGCTCTTGCGGATGACGCGGATCGGCTCAGGCAGGCCGCGCCCGAACACATCGCGGCCAAGCCGCTTTCGCGTCATGAGTTGGGCAGAAGCCTCGCGCATCGCATGCAACCGCTTCAGCCTGAAGGCAAGCAGGGCGGCGAGCTCTGCTCCGGTGGGCTCGCCCTCTTCGCTCTTCTCTGCCGGCAGCAAGAGCTTCGATTTGAGGAAAGCGAGCCACGCCGCCATGACGAGATAATCTGCCGCGATCTCAAGCCGTAAGCGCCGCGCCTCGGCGATAAAGTCGAGATATTGCTGGGCGAGCGCAAGCACAGAGATCTTGGCGAGGTCGACTTTCTGGGTGCGGGCGAGCGCGAGCAGAAGATCGAGCGGGCCTTCGAAGCCTTCGACGTCGACCACGAGCGTGTCGCCGGGCCCGGCCTCCAGCCGCGGATCGTCGCTCTCCCAATCGGAGATCCCGTCAGGTTCGCGTGGCTCTTCGCCTGTCGCCGCCTGGTGCGCGTTCATGCCACCCTCGTGCCTGCCGCCTCGGTGACGAACGCCATCGCCTCGGCTTCATCAAAGGGCTGCGGCGCATGGAAGAAGGTCAACGCGCGCGCAAAGCGCTCGCCCGCCAGACCTTCGAGCGGCGGCACTGCGCCTGCAACTTCGACCATCTCGGCAAACTCGCCGCTGCAATGGAGCGCGACATCGCACCCCGCCGCGATCACCGCGCGGGCGCGCTCAGCAAAGGGGCCGCCAAGGGCCTTCATGCCGATATCGTCGCTCATCAGCAAACCGGTCAACCCAATGAAATCACGAATCACTTTCCCGATTATAACTGGCGACGTGCTCGAAGGTCGCTTCCCATCGAAGGCCGTCAGCAAGACATGGGCGGTCATGGCGAGAGGAGCATCGCGGAGCGCCTGGAAGGGCCGAAAATCTACCGCTTCGAGCTCCGCCGTTGGGGCATCGATGCGGGGAAGCGTCAGGTGGCTGTCTGCCTTGGCCCGGCCGTGGCCCGGCACATGCTTGATGACCGGCAGGACGGCGCCGGCGAGGCACCCATCCATCACGGCGCGGCTAAGCGCGATTATGACCTCAGGGTCGGTCGAGAAGGCCCGGTCGCCAATGATCTCATGCGCGCCTTTCTCGGGCACGTCGAGGACCGGCGTGCAATCGACGGTAACACCACAATCGCGGAGCTCCTGCGCGATCAGCCGCGATCCAGCGAAGGCGGCCTTCTTAGCCATCGCGGGGTCGGTCTCGTACAGGAGGCCATAGACACGTGCGGGCGGCATGTTTCGCCAATGCGGCGGACGGAGCCGCTGCACGCGGCCGCCCTCCTGGTCGATGAGCACGAGCGCGTCGTCACTCTCGACGGCGTCCTTGTATGAGCGGACCAGTGCACGAATCTGCTGAGGCGACTCGCAGTTCCGCGCGAATAGGATGAGGCCACAGGGGCGCTCCTTGGCGAAGAAACGCCGTTCGTCGTCGCTGAGCTTTAGCCCTGCGCAGCTCGAGATGAAGGCTTTAAAGTCCACGACGCGGGGTAACGTGCGTCGCGCCTTCCGGTCAAGGCCGCTGCGGACAGTTTCGCCCTCTATTGCGCCGTCACCAAGCAGTCAGGCATGCCTTGCGACTTCAGCTGAGTGCAAAGCTTGGTGGCCGCTGTCTTGTCGGCAATCGGGCCGATGCGCAAGCGGTACCACACGCCCTTGGCGCCAAGGTCGGCCTTCTGCACCATCGGCCGGTAATTGGCGAGGAGCGTCGGATATTTCTGTTGCATGTCGGCGAAGCTCGCAAGCGCCTCCGTCTGGTTCTTCTTCGAGCCGACCTGCACGACGTATTTGGTCGACGCGGCAGCGGGTGCTGCACCTGGCGTCACCGAGGCGGTCTGCGCCGCCGGTTTCGGTTTCGCCGGAGCAGCCGGCGCGGTGGCACCCTGCTGCGGCGCCGACTGGGCTGCAGCCGCATCGGGCGCAGGCGCTGAAGCAGCTTGGTCGGCGGCGGCTGCTTGGGCAGGCGCCGGGGTGCCAGCGGCAAGCTGCATCTCGGCTGGTGCGGCAGCGGGTGCCGCCCCGGCAGGCGGCGTCATCGAACCGTCCGGACGCACCACCATGGTCTTCACCTTGCGGGGACCACCGTCGGCTGCATTCGGATCGTCAACCGAGGCGACGGTCGCCGGTGCCGAGCCATCCACGGACTGCGTGGTGGGCGGAGTGGCGACGTCGGTCGAGGCAACAGGTGTCGGCGCGGCGGGCGCGCTGGCGGTCGAAGGCGGCAAGGCAGGAACCGCGACATCCTCCTGGCGCGGCACGAGGTGGTCGGCCTCTGCCTCATCCCCGTTCTGCAGCCGGTCGTAGATCAGCTTGTTCTTGTGAGGAAAATCC
Organism: Methyloceanibacter sp.; assembly: GCA_035260265.1. GTDB lineage: Bacteria > Pseudomonadota > Alphaproteobacteria > Rhizobiales > Methyloligellaceae > Methyloceanibacter. The sequence continues at coordinate 227 of DATFVO010000352.1, read as the reverse complement.
TTTCCGCCCGGATCGTCTGGCGCCTCTTTGATCGGCCGCGCATCGGCCTGGACGATAGGAGGCTGGTCGCCGGCGCCAATGCCGCCGCCACTCTGCTTGTAGGCGAAGGCAAGGGCCCCGCCGAGAGCAATAGCGCCAAGCAGCGCGCTGCCAACCATGAAGGCGCTGCGGCCTTTGATCGAAATCCCAAGCTTCGAACGAGCGCCTTGAGGCGGGAGCACCTGACC
>DATFVO010000351.1:0-6172 GCA_035260265.1 Methyloceanibacter sp. | reverse complement strand
CGCGCGCCCTCGATATCGGTTACCGGCGACGGCGTCAGCGACATGTCGGTGAAGTAAGGCGGGTTCTGCACATAGGTCGAGTGCGCGTCCCAGCCATAGGTCAGCCCACCTTTGACCTCGATCTCGCGCCACTCAGGGTCGCCGCGGAACACGTCGCCGTAGCGCTTCTTGAACATCGACTTCTTCACCGCCTTGCGCACCACCTTGGCGATCTGCTTCGCCGACGGCGAGATGTCCTTGAGGTAGACGGGCTCGCCGTCAGAGTCGGTGCCGAGCGGGTCCTTGGCGAGATCGACCGCGACCGAGCCCGCGAGCGCATAGGCCACAACCAGCGGCGGAGAGGCGAGGTAATTGGCGCGCACGTCGTGATTGACCCGGCCCTCGAAATTGCGGTTGCCGGAGAGCACCGCGGCGACGGCGAGATGATGCTGATGGATGGTATGCGAAATCTCCTCCGGCAGCGGCCCGGAATTGCCGATGCACGTGGTGCAGCCATAGCCGACGAGGTTGAAGCCGAGCTTGTCGAGGTCCTTCTGCAGTCCTGCCTCATCAAGATAGTCGGTGACCACCTGCGAGCCCGGCGCGAGCGAAGTCTTGACCCAGGGCTTGACGCTCAAGCCCCGCTTCACCGCGTTCTTGGCGAGAAGCCCCGCCGCGATCATCACCGAGGGATTGGAGGTGTTGGTGCAGGAAGTGATAGCCGCGATCACCACGTCGCCATGGCCGAGATCGAAATTCTTCCCCTTGACCGGGACGCGCAAGCCAGCTTCGGCACCCTTGCCGTATTCCTTGTCGAGCGCTTCGCCGAAGGCTTGCGCCGCGCGGGCGAGCGGCACGCGGTCCTGCGGGCGCTTGGGCCCGGCAAGCGACGGCTCAACATCGCGAAGATCGAGGTGGAGCGTCTTCGTAAACGCGGGATCAGGCGTCGAGTCGTCGCGGTAGAGTCCCTGCTCCCTGGCGTATGTCTCGACCAGCTCGAGCCGCCAGCCCTTGCGGCCCGTCGCCTTGAGGTAAGCAAGCGTCTCCTTATCGATCGGGAAGAAGCCGCAGGTCGCGCCGTATTCAGGCGCCATATTGGCGATGGTGGCGCGATCCTCAAGCGGCAGATTGTCGAGGCCGGTCCCGAAGAACTCGACGAACTTGCCGACCACGCCGGCGCGCCGGAGCATCTCAGTCACGGTGAGCACAAGGTCGGTCGCGGTGACGCCGTCCCTGAGCTCGCCGGTCAGGCGAAAGCCAATCACCTCGGGGATCAGCATCGAGATCGGCTGACCGAGCATGGCGGCCTCCGCCTCGATGCCGCCGACGCCCCAGCCGAGCACCGAAAGCCCATTGACCATGGTGGTATGGCTGTCGGTGCCAACCAGCGTATCTGGATAGGCCACCGCGTTGGCGCCGTTCGTCGCCTCCTTGGTCCACACCGTCTGGGCGAGATATTCGAGATTGACCTGGTGGCAGATGCCGGTGCCAGGCGGCACCACGCGGAAATTGTCGAAGGCGCCAGCGCCCCAGCGCAAGAAGGCATAGCGCTCGCCGTTCCGCTCGTATTCCTTGTCGACATTGACCTTGAAGGCCAGGTTGGAGCCGAAGGCGTCGACCATCACCGAGTGGTCGATGACGAGATCGACCGGTGCGAGCGGATTGATCTTGTTTGGATCCCCACCAAGCTTAGCCATGGCGTCGCGCATGGCGGCAAGGTCGACCACGGCCGGCACGCCGGTGAAATCTTGCATCAAGACGCGCGCAGGACGGAAGGCGATCTCGCGATCGCTCTTTTTCTGCTCGAGCCAGAGCGCGACGCCCTTGATGTCGTCAGCCGTGATGGTGCGCCCATCCTCGTGGCGCAGCAGATTCTCGAGCAGCACCTTGAGCGAGAAGGGCAGGCTCGAGATCCTGGTAAGACCATTGGCCTCGGCCTCCGTCAGGCTGAAATAGTCGTATTTCTCGCCGTCGAGTTTCAGCGTGCGCCGGCATTTGAAGCTGTCGAGCGAGGGGTCAAGTGCCGCTGTCATGTCAGGTATCGAGTGCCGGGTGTCGGATGTCGGACGTCGGTTAGGGGCATGCTTCACCCCTGATATCTGATATCTGACGCCGGATACAATGGTGCTCCCGCCGTATGACACCTGATAGCCGATAGCTAACTCCTGGTTTGCGCAAAATCTAAGCAAATGCCCGAACGCGTCGGTCTTGCCGCCCTCAACATCAGCTGCCAGCGCGGCAGCAAGGTCCTGTTCGAGGACTTGAGCTTCGTGCTCGCCCCCGGTGAAGGGCTGCTTGTCACCGGCCCTAACGGCGCCGGCAAGACGAGTCTGCTCAGGCAGATCGCGGGCCTCCTACCCCTTGCCGCGGGCCGGCTGAGCCTCGAGGGCCCAAGGCCCGATGTCGAGCTTCCCGAGCTCTGCCACTACGTCGGTCATCTTAATGGCATCAAAACGAGCTTCACTGTCCGAGAGAGCCTCGCCTTCTGGGCAGACTTCCTCGGCGAGAACGGCGGCCCGCTCTCGCCTGCCCTTGCTGCCTTTGGTCTGACGCCGCTTGCCGACTTCCCCGCCGGCCTGCTCTCGGCCGGACAAAAGCGCAAGCTCGCGCTGTCACGCCTCTTCGCCGCGCCGCGTCCAATCTGGCTGCTCGACGAGCCGCAGGTCTCTCTCGATGCGCCCTCGCTCAAGCTGCTCGATGCCGCCATCAAAGACCACCTCGACGCTGGCGGCATCGCCGTGGTGGCGAGCCATACTGCGCTCAAGACCAAGTTCGCGCACAAGATCGCGCTTGGCGGAAAGCAGAAGACATGAAGGCGGCGCTCGCACTTCTCGCCCGCGATGTGCGGCTCGCCTGGCGCGAGGGCGGCGCCATCGGCACTGCGCTCGGCTTCTATCTCGTTGTCATCGTCATCACGCCGCTTGGGCTTGGGCCCGACCTCAATCTTCTGGCACGTATTGCGCCCGGCATGTTGTGGGTCGCCCTTCTGCTCGCAGCGCTACTCTCGGCCGACCGCATCTTTCACAACGACTATGAGGATGGCGCGCTCGACGTGCTGACCACTGGGCCTTTGCCCCTACCTCTGGTCGCCGCGATCAAGAGCCTCGCGCATTGGCTCACGACCGGCGTGCCGCTCGCGCTGCTCGCGCCGCTGCTCGGGCTTCTGCTCAATCTTCCGCTCGCCGCGAGCCGGCCGCTCGTACTCGCCATGCTGGTTGGCACACCGGCAGTGAGCTTCATCGCTGCGATCGGCGCGAGCCTCACACTAGGACTTCGCCGCAGCGGGCTTCTGCTCGCGCTTCTCGTTCTGCCGCTTTACGTGCCGGTGCTGATCTTCGGCGTTGCTACGGCCTCAGCCGCCATCACCGGGCCTGCCTCGCCCTGGCCGCCCTTGCTCATGCTGTGCGCCTTGAGCCTTGCCGCGATCGTGCTCGCCCCTATCGCCGCCGCCGCCGCCCTCCGCACTGCTCTGCGGTAATCGGAGTCGCCCTGCATACCGTCATGGCCGGGCTTGTCCCGGCCATCCACGGTTGACCCAAGGCGAACTCTATTGTGTAACGCGGACGCAAGCCTTCCCCCCCTCAAAAGCATCCTCAGCGAGGCTATCGAAACCCACCTGAATGGCAAAGTCGCCCAGATTGTCCCAAGAGGTGAAGGGATTCCTCGACGAGGCCAACGCGGCCAGCGATCCGGCCTGGACCGCCTGGCTCGCCTTTCTTTTGCTCCTGACCTATGTGGTGGTGACGCTCGCGTCCGTCAGCCACAAGGATCTGCTCCTCAACTCTCCGGTCAGGCTTCCGATCATCAATGCGGACATCCCGCTCGTCGGTTTCTTTCAATATGCGCCGGCGATGCTGCTACTCGTTTACCTGTCGCTGCTCGTTCAGCACGTCATTCTGGCGCGGAAATACCGCCGCTTCACCGACGCCATCGTCCCCTATGAACTGAAGACCGGCAACGAGAACCATGCCCGCGAGCGGGTGCATTCCTACGTGTTCTCGCAGATCCTGGCCGGTCCCCGACCGCATCGCATCACCAAGTTGATGATGCAGCTCATCGTCTACGTGACCTTCGCCGTTCTGCCCATCGTCACGCTGCTCTATTTCCAGATCAAGTTCCTGCCCTATCACGAGGTCTGGATCACCTACTGGCATCGCTTCGCCGTGATCCTCGGCTTCGCCATGCTGATCCTGCTCACGCCGATCATGCAGCACGCCCCGCCGAAGCGGAAATGGGACATCAGGATTGGGCCGGAAGCAGAGTCGTGGGAGGCATCAGGCCGGCAGGTTCTCATGATCCTACTGCTCCTGCCGGTCGTCCTCGGTTTCAGCTGGTTGATCGCCACGGTTCCAGGCGAATGGATCGACCAGCGTCTCGGCTTTGTCCCGCCGGTCAGCGCCGGGATCGGCGCGAAGGACGAGGCGAAGCTCCTTAACCCCATCCTGCGGCGCCTGGTCTACGACCGCCTGCCGGACGACGGCAACAGGGGATGGTGGCGGCGCAGGCTCTTGTCCTATCGCGTGCTCATCGTTGAGGACACCGATCTCGGCGTCGATGAGCCCGCCAAACTCGTGCTCCGCGAGCGCAATTTCCGCTACGCCCTGCTCAACCGCTCGGACCTTCACCGCGCCGATCTGACCTGGGCCGATCTCCGCGCCGCGCAGATGTGGCGCACCGTGGTCAGGGGTAAGCTCAACGACACCCAGCTTCAGGGCGCGGTGCTGAAAGAGGCGGAGCTTCAGGGCGCACATTTGGCCTCGGCCTCGTTGCAAGGTGCCGATCTCAGTCTCGCCGAGTTGCAGGGCGCTAATCTGAGTTATGCCAAACTGCAGGGCGCGAATTTAAGAGGGGCGCAGCTTCAGGGCGCCGATCTGCGTTTCGCGCAGCTCGAGGGAGCGGACCTCGAAGGCGCGCAGCTTCAGGATGCCGATCTGGAAGGCGCCGAGCTTCAGGGCGCGGTTTTGTCATCGGCGGGGATTTGGCTCGCCAAATTTCCGCGTGCTCTCGCCGAGCAATCGCCTGCTCCCCTCGGATTGGCCGATATGAAAATGTCCGCTCCGACACCGAAGGCCAAGGCGGAGTTGAGGCAGAGCCTCGACACTGACATCAGCGACCCTGAATTGCGCGGCATGTTGATGGCTCGCCTCGACCAGGTCCTGCGCGACGAGCCGGCGAACTGGGTCGATGCAACGAGCTGGGAGGATTACGCTCGCAATGCGAAGGCGCGCTCGCCTCAGGAGCTCGCTACGTTCCATGCCAAGTTAGCGTGCGACGACAGCGACGGCACCATCGCGACCGGCATGGCGCGCCGCGCCAAGGATTTCGAGACCGAGCATTTCAGCAGAGGCTACGTGAAGCCGCTGGCAGAAGCGCTGCTCGATGAGACTTGCCAGGGCGGCAAGGCGCTTACCAGCGACACGCGGGCAGTACTCAAAGACCTAGCCGGAGTGAATGCGAGATAAGCGTCTATTCCCGCGTGTAGCACAAAGCGGTCGAAGTAATCCGCCGCTATCGTTGGGCCTGCCTCGCCCTAGCCGCCCTTCCTCATGCTATGTGCCCTAAGCCTCGCCGCGATCGTGCTCGCGCCTGCGCCGCCGCCGCGCTTCGCACCGCTTTGCGGTAGTTGCGGGCGTAGACTTGCCTACATGCCCTCGCGCGCTCGCGCGGCGAGGCGATGAACCACGCCTTCATTGTCATGCCCGCGCCTGCCTGCGCGAAGCCGGAGCGTTCGCTGCGTCGGAGCGCGGATGATGTGAGCTTCGCTCCGGGTCGGTTAACACGCAGTAGGGAACCAGCCGGTTGCGCGTGCTGCGTTTCCCTCCGGCAAGGTTTTCGGTGACGATGCGAAAGTCGTCCTCCGAGATATGCGTGAATTGCGGGGTCCCGGCGCATTCGCCGAGCGCCCAGACATCGGGTGCGCTTGTCTCAAGCCGCTCATTGACACGGACATAGCCGCGCTCGTCCAGCTCGACACCTGCGTTTTCAAGATCGATCCCTGCGGTGTTGGGGATGCGTCCAGCCGCGACCAGGATGTCGCTGCCGTCGATGGTACGTTCGCCATATGCCAGGCCACGAGCTTGCCGCCCTCGCCGCTGCCAAGAACGAAGATTTCATATTGCTCCGCTTGGGCCATGGATTCCTCCGCGTGTGATTTCCCCTAAACAGGCAGCAACAATCCGGAAGAAACTTGCCG
>DATFVO010000350.1:0-7354 GCA_035260265.1 Methyloceanibacter sp. | reverse complement strand
GGGTCTTTGCCTGGACGGGTTGCCACGAGGGGCCTTATCGCCGATATACTGCCGAGGGAGGTTGGCGGCAGGCGCGTCCCTCGCCAACCGGGTCAGGTCCGGAAGGAAGCAGCCCTAACGAGCGTTTCGCGGGTTGCTCGTCCAGCCTCCCACCTCGCCTTAAAGCGTTATAGTGCGTACCGGGCGCATCCCCTTGGCGCCGGTTGCCGTAGCCTTCGCGTGAAAGTCCCGCCCGTCCATGGCCGAAGTCGAAGATCGAGAAAAAAGCGCGTGGAAGCCTGCCGCCAAGTGCAAGGCCGATGGCGCCGCGCCGCGCGCCTCCGAGTCTGCCGCGGCGAGCCACACTGCACTTGCGCGCAAATACCGGCCCAAGGTCTTTGCCGAGCTGATCGGCCAGGACGCAATGGTGCGTACGCTCAAGAACGCGTTCGCCTCAGGGCGGATTGCGCAAGCCTACATGCTCACCGGCGTGCGCGGCGTCGGCAAGACCACCACCGCCCGGCTCATCGCGCGTGCGCTGAACTACGAGACGCCGAGGGTTGCGGCTCCCACCCTCGACATGACCGAGGAGGGCGGGCATTGCCGCGCCATCCTCGAGAGTCGGCATCTCGACGTGGTCGAGATGGACGCGGCGTCCCACACCGGCATCGACGATATCCGTGAGCTGATCGACAGCGCGCACTACAAGCCGAACACCGCCCGCTACAAGGTCTACATCATCGACGAGGTGCACATGCTGTCGAAGCAGGCCTTCAACGGCCTGCTCAAGACGCTAGAAGAGCCTCCGGAGCACGTGAAGTTCATCTTCGCCACCACAGAGGTGCGCAAAGTTCCGGTGACGGTGCTCTCGCGTTGCCAGCGCTTCGACTTGAGGCGCATCGAGATCGAACAGCTCACGCAACATCTCGCGCATGTCGTCGAGCAGGAGGGAGCCAAGACTGATCCCGCCGCGCTTGCGCTGATCGCCCGCGCGAGCGAAGGCGCGGTGCGCGACGCTCTCTCGATTCTCGATCGCGCCATCGCTTTCGGCGGGGGCCAGGTCGAGGCCGAGGCGGTGCGCGGTCTCCTGGGTCTTGCCGACCGCTCGCGCATCTTCGACCTGCTCGAGACGGTGCTGTCCGGCGATGTCGGCGGTGCGCTCCGCGCGCTCTCAGAGCTTACCAGAGATGGCGCAGAGCCCGGCCAGGTCATAGCCGACCTGGCCGATGCCGTGCATGCCGTGACTCTGGTCAAGGCCGCGGGAAAGGAGAGCGCAGACCCTGACGCCAGCGAGGCCGAGCGAACACGCGCCGCAAGCCTTGCCGAGCGCCTGCCGATGCCGGCGCTTGCTCGCGCCTGGCAGATGCTGCTGAAAGGACATGAGGAGGTGCGGGAGAGCCCGCGTCCGCACGCCGCCGCCGACATGGTTCTGGTCAGGCTCGCTTATGCCGCAGACTTGCCGTCGCCGGCCGATCTTGCCCGCCGCTTGCAGGATGGTGCCGGTGCAGGCGCCGGCACTCACGCACCTGCCGGTGGAGCTTCCAAGCCTTCAGGGAAGCCAGCTCACGCAGAGACCGAAGTCCCGCTTGCCTTTGATCGCGGCGACGACCAACAGCCGGAGCCTCGCGAGACCACCCCTGAGCTCAAGAGCTTCGACGACGTGGTTGCGCTCGCCGAGGCCAAGCGCGACCTGAAGCTCAAGCACGCGTTGCTCGAGCAGGTGCGGCTCGTGCATTTCAAGCCGGGCAACATCGAGGTCAATCCTCTGCCCCAGGCGCCTCGGGACCTCACGCAGGAACTGATGCGCAAGCTCAAAGCCTGGACCGGCCGCGTGTGGATCGTGGCGGTGAGCGACGAGAAGGGGGCAGAGCCGCTTGGCGTTCAGCGCCGCGAGAAAGAGGCGCGCGAGATCGAGGCGATCCGCCAGCACCCGGCGGTGAAAGAGGTGATGCAGCATTTCCCCGGCGCCCGCATCGCAGCGGTGCGGCCGACCGCAGAGCCCGAGACGGAGGCTGAAGCGCCAGACGAGCCTGAGCTCAAAGAGGACGGCACCACGCGATGAAGAACTTCTCGCAGATGATGAAGCAGGCGCAGGAGTTGCAGGGCCGCATGGCCGAGATCCAGGCGGAGATGGAGCGTACGCGCATCGAGGGCCGCTCCGGCGGGGGCTTGGTGGTGGTGACGCTCACCGGCAAGGGCGACATGGCCGGTGTCAAGATCGATCCGTCTCTGTTCAGGCCTGAGGAAGCCGAGATCCTTGAAGACCTCATCGTCGCCGCGCACAACGATGCCAAGAACAAGGTCGAGGAGGCGATGAAGGAGAAGATGAAGTTGCTCACCGGCGGTCTTCCCCTTCCTCCCGGCCTCAAGCTGTTTTGATGGCGAAGGTTGCGGCAGGGCCGGAGATCGAGCGGCTGATCCAACTGCTTGCGCGGCTGCCGGGGCTCGGTCCTCGCTCGGCGCGCCGCGCAGCGCTCGCCCTCGTCAAGAAGAAGGAGCAGCTGCTAGGCCCGCTCGCAACGGCACTTGCCGAGACGCGCGACGCCATTCTCACATGCGAAACCTGCGGCAATATCGACACGCAAAGCCCCTGCACGCTCTGCCGCGATCCTGCCCGCGACCGCTCGCTCATTTGCGTGGTGGAGGAGATGGGCGACCTCTGGGCGCTCGAGCGCGCCGGCGTGCTCAACGGCCTCTACCACGTGCTTGGCGGCACGCTGTCGCCACTCGACGGCGTCGGCCCCGATGACCTCTCCGTCGGCAAGCTGATCGAGCGCGCACGAGACCCCGGCGTCAAGGAGGTGCTGCTCGCGCTGAACGCCACTGTCGAAGGGCAGTCCACCGCGCATTACCTGATGGACCAGCTCGTCGGATGCAGCGTCGCGGTGTCGCGCCTCGCGCATGGCGTGCCGATTGGCGGCGAGCTCGACTATCTCGACGAGGGCACCCTTGCCGCCGCGGTCAAAGCCCGCAAATCTATGTAGTGGCTGCCTTTTCCGATTGACCGTGCCCATCGGCCGCAAGGAACCAAGCCTAAGTGCTGCACATTTTCACGTCGCAGTCGGGGTCGCTCCAAAGAGACACGAGACGAGAGGAGTCCTGATCTTGAGTTTGGGCGCGGCGCTCGCTGCAGTCGCCCTCGTTCCCGCTACCGCTTCGGCAGGTCATGGCCATTGGGGCGGTGGCACGGTGGCCACGGTTGGCACGGCCACTGGCATGCCGGTCGCGGTTGGGGTTGGCATGGCCGTCACTGGCACGGTCGTTGGGGCCGTGGTTGGGGCTGGGGCGGTTGGGGCTGGGGTGGGTTGGGGGCCCCGGGTCTATGTCGGCCCCCGCTATGGTGGATGCTGGGCTCCGGGTTATGACTGGGTGCCTTGCCGCCGCTGGTGGTGGTAAAGCCGTAATGAAAAGCGCGGAGAGCCTATCGCGCCCCCGCTTCGCTAGCTCTTAGCCGCGTCAGGCGGAACTCTCCGCAAGATGCTCCTTGCGCTCGATCTCCGCGAAGTCCTCGCGCTTGATCAGCACCCACAGAAGCGCCAGGCCCGGAAGGGCCGCCGCGGCGCATAGCGCGAAGAACAGTACCCACCCGGTGGCCTCAGCCATGTAGCCGGTAACCGAAGCGAGCGTAGTGCGGCCGAACGAGGCAAGCGCGGTCAAAAGCGCAAATTGCGTCGCGGTATGCGCCGGGCTGGTGCACAGCGCCGAAAGATAGGCCACGAACACCACAGTGCCGATCGCGCTCGTGAAATTCTCCGTCGAGATGGCGATGGCGAGCGCGGTGTGGTTGACCCCCACCGACGCCAGCCAGGAGAAGGTAAAATTCGCAACCGCCTGGAGTACGCCGGCAACCAGCAGCGCGCGGGACAGGGGCATGGTGCGCGCGAGCAGTCCTCCTGCCACGCCGCCGACAAGCGAGGCGATCAGCCCGACGCCCTTCACGATTGCGGCGTAGCTCGCCTTGTCGAAGCCGATATCGAGCACGAACGGCCCGGTCATGACCCCAGCAAAGGTGTCGGTCAGCTTATAGAGAATGACGAAGACCAGGATCAGCAGCGCGTCGCGCTTGGAGAAAAAATCTGCGAAGGCAGCATAGGCCGCGCGGAAGAAGCGGAACAGCGGATTGCCTTGCCGCTCGCCGAGCGCCTCGACTTCCGCTTCGCGCTCCCTTTCGCGCGGCTCCTTGGCGAGCAACGCCGCGATCAGGCCGATCACGATGAGCCCCGCCATGACGGCGTAGCCGTAAGACCACACGAGGCTCTTATCGATGCCGAGATATTCTAAATATGCGACGAGCGCGACGGCGCCAGCAGTCGAGACCAGCATGCCGATGCGGTAGGCCGCGACGAAATAGGCCATTCCTGCCGCCTGGTTCTCGGTTGGCAGATATTCGACGCGGAAAGCGTCGATCACGATGTCCTGTGTGGCCGAGGCAGTGGCCACGATCACGGCGGCCAGCGCCACCATCCACGGCGATTGCAGCGGGTTCTGGAACCCGAGCAAGAAGATCGCCGCCATGAGCAGGAGCTGCGAGAGTACAAGCCAGCCGCGCCTGTGCCCGAGCAGGCGCCCGAGTATCGGCACCTCGAAGGCATCGACAATCGGCGCCCACAGGAACTTGATGGTGTAGGGCACGCCGACCAGCGCGAACAAGCCGATCGTGCCGAGATCGACGCCGACATCCTTCATCCATAAGAGCAACGTCGATCCTGAGAGCGCGAGCGGCAGGCCTGACGAGAAGCCGAGCAGAAGGATGATGAGCACGCGCGGGTCGAGGAACACGGCGGCTGCGCGCGCCCACCGCTGGCCAAGGCTCCGCTTTTGTGCTCCCTCTGCCGCCGTCATGGTTCTGCTACATAACAGGATGAGAACCTCGATGCTCCCCTAAAAGCACGCGCCGGCAATTTGCCGTGCATAATGATCGAGGCCATAGCGGGAGGAACGTCAACGATGCGCCTCAGGCCTGACACATCGCCATGGCCGACATCGAAGCTGACGCGATCATTATCGGGTCGGGCGTCTCCGGAGCGCTGTTGGCCACGAAGTTGTGAAAGTTGCCATCCTAGAAGCCGACGCGCGAGTTGACCGCTCCGAGGCGACGCAGCGCTTCTGGAACAGCGCGATCAGGGTGCCTGAATGCCCTTATCCGTCGAGCCCTGAGACCGAAATCCAGCATCGGGACACCGCGGAAGACGCAGGGCACATCATGGGCATGGCCCGCATTGGCAACGACCCAAGAGGCTCAGTGGTGGACCGCGACTTGCGCAGTCGCGACCACTCCAACCTGTTCATCCTGGGCTCGACGGTCTTCCCGACTTGCGCCACCGCGAACCCCACGCTCACCATTGCAGCGCTGAGCCTGCGTGCGGTTGACCAGGTCAAAGCGAATTTGACGCAGTGATCGCACTCGCGAACGGTCCGGTGGGCGAGTGCGTTAGGCGAGGTAACAGAGGAGACAGCCATGTTTGAAGTCGTTGGAGTGGACCATCTCGTCGTCAGCGTCGGCGACTTCGAGACATCGAAGAAGTTCTACACGCCGCTGATGGAATTCCTCGGCTTCGGTGTCGAGGCCGAGTACGAAGGCATGATGGGCTGGGCCAACGGCAAGACCCTGTTCTGGATCGCCGCCGCGGACGAGGAGGGTAAGAAGCACAAATACCGCAAAGGCGACATCGGCTTTCACCACTATGCGTTTCGCTTGCGGAACCGGAAGGACGTCGACGCGCTCCAGGCTTATCTCGAGGAGAGCGGCGCCAACATCGTCGATCCCGCCGGCGAGTATTACGACGACTACTACGCCGTGTTCTTCCTCGATCCCGATGGCATGAAGCTCGAAGGCATGCGCTGGGGCGAGCGCCACGAGCAGGCCGCCAAGAAACGTGCCGCTAAGAAGCGTGCCGCTGCGGCCAAGAAGAGGACACTGTCAGCGCGAAAGAAACGGAGATGAATATCCCTCGCTTCACTCGCGTGCGAGCAAATCGGGCTGCCGCACGATGCGAGCTCCGCCGTTCCTCTGCCGCTCGCTTGCGTCTGTCCTCGTGTCAGACGCACTAGGAGAAGGGCCAGCAGCCCCCTTCGCGTGGTGCTCGATCGTGGCGGCCGCAGGCGCCTCATCGAACTCCAACCCCTCGATCTTGCGCCCGCGTGTAGCGATTCGCTCCGACGAGGTGAGGATCTTCTCTATGTCTGCATTGGCCTGGCCGAAATGGCGCTGCAGATCGAGCACGCGCTCCCGCAAGCGCCCGGTATCCTCCATAAGGTGGACCACCTCGCGCTGAATGAGATGCGCCTGCTCACGCATCTTCACGTCCTTGAGGATCGCCTGCATGGTCTGCACAGCCAGCATCAGCATGTTGGGAGCGCAGATCACGATGCGGGCGCGGTGCGCCTTCTGCACGAGGTCCGAGAAATACTCGCAGAGATCGGCGTAGATCGCCTCTGACGGCACGAACAGGATGGCGGTGTCTTGCGTCTCGCCGGGGATGAAATAGCGCTCGGCCATCGCGTCGACGTGCCGGGCGACGTCGATGCGCACACGCCGCGCCGCCTCCTTCTTCTCCTCCTCGCGCCGTGCGGTGCGGAATGCCTCGAAGCCTTCGAGCGGGAACTTGGCATCGATCACCACCGATGCGCTAGCATTGGGCATGTGCAAGAGACAGTCTGGCCGCTTGCCGTTGGAGAGCGTCGCCTGGAACGTGTAAGCGCCCTTGGGCAGGCCATCCTTGACGATGGTCTCCATGCGCATCTGACCGAAGGCGCCGCGCGCCTGCTTGTTGGCGAGGATCTCCTGGAGCGAGACCATGTTGGTGGAGAGCTCGGTCAAGTTCTTCTGCGCCGTGTCGATCACCGCCAGCCGCTCGTTGAGCTTAGCTATCGAGTCGTTCGTCTTACGCGCCGTTTCGTTGAGATCGGTGCCGACACGGTGCGTCATGCGGTCGAGTCGCTCGTTCACCGCGCGCGCAAGCTCGCCATGACGCGTGACACTGCTCTCGGCAAGCGTCTGCACACGGATCTTGAGCTCCGAAAGCTGCGCCTCATGCGCCGAGGCCTCCTCCCGCCGCCTGCTCATATGCACGGCAAGGGTGACAGTGAGGGCGAACAGCGCAAGGACGGCGAGTCCGGCAAGTGCAAGCATGACCAGAACGGGATCGAGCGCGACGCTCCCGATCTGAAGCGGCTCCTGGATCATCTGGCCAAAATAGACCGATTCGGAGCCCTAGACCAAAACATGAACATGTTGACCGTGGTCCCCTGCAATCTTATGTCAGCGGCTCAAATGGCTGACTCAAATGGCTGTTCTTCCAATCCTCAAAATTCCAGATCCGGTCCTGCGCAAGAAAGCTAAGCCCGTCGAGCGCGTAGATGCCGAGCTGCGCCG
>DATFVO010000349.1:0-3915 GCA_035260265.1 Methyloceanibacter sp. | reverse complement strand
TAGCTGTAGCAGATTGCTGGCTGGAGACCCCTAATGATCTCCCGATTATGACAACACTCGACGGATACACGCGCAGGGCGGTCAGAAGCGCGAAATTGGCTTGGACGCGAACCCACTCACATCGCCAGGCTTGGAGATCCGCCACAATCTGATCCTTATCTGGTGTCGGTGTCGGCCTGGGGCGCCGGCGCCGCAATGGTGATGACGCTGCTCGACCGCTTCCCGATCGTGGTCTGGGCAGGCGCAGCGCTGCTCGGCTGGATCGCTGGAGAGATCATCGCCAAGGACCCGCTGATCACCGGCAACCTCGATCCCGCCTCGGCGCACACGGTATGGATGATCGGCGCGACCCTGGGAGCGCTGTTCGTGATTTGCGCGGGGCTGTTGCGCCGGCGCCGCCTGAAGGCGAGCACCTGAACAAATTCAGGCTTCACCGTGGGAGCTAGGCACCCCGGCGGAATCAGCCATCTGTCTGGGCTTAAGCGCATCGCTCCTTGTGGGTTGCCCCGTCCGGAACTCGCGTTCTGCGTTGATCTCGGCGCCAAGCAGCACGATGAAAAAAGAAAGATAGAACCAGAACAGGAGCACGATCACCGCTCCGAGCGAGCCATAAGTCGCGTCATAACGGCCGAAGTTCGCGACGTAGAACGAAAAGGCGGCCGAAGCGAGCAGCCAAACCAAGGTGGCGAATACCGAGCCCGCGCTGACCCACTGCCACTTCGCGGCAGGGCGACATGGGCCGTAGCGGTAGAGCAACGCGAGAAGACCGAGCACCAAGAGCGCGAGCAAAGGCCAGCGCGCCACCCTGACGAGGAATTCAAATTGTTGCGAGTATCCCGCATAGTCAAACAGGATCGGCACATAGACGATGGCGAGCAGTACGATGACGCCGCCGACTATCCCCAACAATGCGAATATGAAAGCGCTCAGATAGTAGTGCAGCAGGCCGCGGCACTCGGGTTCGTCATAGGCAATGTTAAGAGCCGCAAACATTGCCTGGGTCAGCGACATCACGCTCCAAATCGAAAGAGCGAGACTGACGACAAAGCTCCAGCCGAGCAACTTGCCGGAGGCTTCGGCAAGCCGGTGGACTTGGCCGATGACGAGATTATAGGCCTCGGCCGGTAGCACCGAGGCGAACCCGCCGACCTGCTGCTCGATCGTAGTGGGATCGGCGGTCAGCCCGTAAAGCGAGATCAGTGCCGAGAGCCCGGGGAAGATGGCAAACAGCGCATAGAAAGCGCAGCCCGCCGCGATTACTGAAAGATTGTCCCGCGAGCTCTCGCTCCAGACGCGCTCGGCTACTTGCCGCCAGCCTTTGAGCGGAATGTGGTAAGGACGCCTCGCGTCGCGGCGGTAAGGATCCGGCTTGCGCCTCATGGTTCTTACAAAGGATCATGGGAAGGTGCAAAGACAGGCCC
Organism: Methyloceanibacter sp.; assembly: GCA_035260265.1. Classification (GTDB taxonomy): domain Bacteria; phylum Pseudomonadota; class Alphaproteobacteria; order Rhizobiales; family Methyloligellaceae; genus Methyloceanibacter. The sequence goes on along the minus strand of DATFVO010000349.1, from coordinate 2,494 downwards.
ATAATGCGGGTCCGCGCGGACGGTTCCGACCAAGGGCTAGCAGGCGGCAAAACTGCAGTTTGATGGACCCGCGCCGAAGCGCACCCTGGGCGCAGCATTCCAGTGCAGGGGGGTGACCGCCACGCCTTGCTCAACGTAGCCGGAAGGTCGCGATAAACCGCTCCCCCTACGCAATTATCGACGAGAAACAGCCGCGCTTGACAAACCCACGGACGCCGAATGGGCGCCTTCTGACGCTTTCTTTGCCGCTTCAGGCTCTTGAGAGGGCACCTCGTCGAACAATTCGATCTTGGGCTTCGCTTTAAGTTGTATTTTCGGCTCGCTTTTGCCTGAGTTGGTCCAGAGAATTTTGTTCGCCTCCAGAACTCTCACGAGGAGATCCAACTCCTCGGCGCTCGCCACCCTGGCCGAAACTTCAAGCGCGCCGCTTACCATGGCAACACGATAGCCCGAGGCAGCGGTCGTGCCGTGTGACGATACCGCCGGACCCCCGCTAGCTGCGATTCCGTTTCCGCTCATCTCGTCCACCTTCTTTAGGAGCGGCGATTCTGACAGAAAGCTGGTTAACGAGAGGTAGATCAGCTCAGCGGATCCGTCATTTTGCCTCAGCGCCACTAGACCTCAGTGATCGCCGCGGAAGAATCAAGATAGGTCTGGGGCGCTACCGGTTTCCCGGTCGCGCACAAGGACGAGTAAAGTCTATGAACAAGATTGTTGCAGCAATTGTCTCGCTTGGGCTCGTAGTGGCTTTCGCCGCGCCGACCATGGCCGGCAACACCAAAACGCCGACGACCAAGGCTGCGTGCGAAAAGGCGAAAATGTCATGGGACGACGCCACGAAGAAGTGCACCAAGCCCAACATGTAAGTCGCTTTAGGAAGTGATCTTGCAAACGAGACGGCTTCAGGACGAGCCTCCTGGAGCCGTTTTTCTATCTTGACGTTCTTGACGGGCTCGCCCGCCGGCTTCGGTGCGCGGAGTGCGGCGGTCCGCCTCACTCAGTCGAGCGGTGGCGGCAAGCTGATGGCGCGGCAAGCTAAGTTTCTGAATTACCTAACGGTCAATCCCTGAGCCTGATTACCTGGCTCTAGTGGTCAGGAGGCGTGCCTGTGCACTTGCGATTTTCCGAGTCCCACTGGCAGCCGTTAGCTTCGCAATAAAACTCACTCTGCGACCCGCACCCAATCTTTTGCAACCGAGGTGGGGTTTTTTGCCGGTGCCACTGTCCCAAGTGCAAGAAGGATCTTCTGCACACTCTGTCTGGTACTCGTGGTCCTTGCATGCGGCCTTAGCGACGCTGCTTATGCTCGAATTGGCGAGGAACACAATAAAAGCGAGGATCGAGACAAGACGATACCGCATTGGACCAAGCTCCAGCATGGCGACATCATAACTTGGAGCCGTCTTCGCTGTGTGGCGGCCTCCAGTCGCACTGGAGCGCCGCCACGCAATCCCCAATCCGGATACTTGATCGCAAATCTTCGGCTGGCGAAAAGCTCCTCGATCCGCAAAGGTCTGGACGTTCTGGCGATACGCAGACTCATCGGTCACAGCAAGGAGCGACTACGCTCGACCTTTACGGCCACCTGTCGCTGGCGCCGACGAAGCAGCCGCTAAGGCCATCGAAGGCGTATTGAACTAGGTGGTGGCAATACGGTGGCAATTTCCCATTTGTTCGCTTAGAAACGCCCGGAATCCTTGAGGATGGGTGGCCGAGCGGTTGAAGGCACCGGTCTTGAAAAGCGGAACCTGTTGTTTTTCTAGTCTCCCGCCCTCCTCCGCAATCACCTACAGTCCTTATTTGCCAGGCCTTCTACGGAGACACCGGCGGAAAGCCTAGCGTGTTTCGGGTTGCAGTTTGGGTTGCAGCTTGCTGTCCAAAAGAAACCGCCCCAGGAGGGTAGTCCCGAGGCCGCTCCCAGAAACCCGCTTAAAGGGCTAGGCGGGCTTCCGGCACTTGCGTGCCGAGGAGTCAACGCTGGTCGCTGCCCTTATTTCCAAAAAGAGAAGTCCGCCAACTTGGAAGCAAGCCGTTGTCTTTGTTCATGGCACATTGTACGACGGCGCGGCGTTTGCCGTTGGTGAAGACTCTTCAACTCGCCTCTCGCTCGCATTATGGGGTAGGCTCAGCGGGTCAGTTTACTGCGTAGGAGGGATCAATGTTTGCGTCCAAGCGTACAAGCACGGTGATCGGAGAGGGATTAAGGATCATAGGCAACGTCAGCGCGGATGGTGCCGTTCAAGTCAACGGACAAATTGACGGTGATCTGAACTGCACCTCAATAACCGTATCACCCAAGGCGCTCATCAACGGTGCCGTTAAGGCTAGAAGTGTGGTCGTCAACGGAAGGGTCGAGGGGCCCATCAACGCTGAGGACGTGGTTCTCAAGTCGCACGCTTTCGTTACCGGCGACATCCAGGCTCAATCCCTTTCCATAGAGCGCGGGGCTCATTTTGAGGGTCGCTCGCTGCGCCCCGATGCAACCAATCTGCGT
>DATFVO010000348.1:0-3770 GCA_035260265.1 Methyloceanibacter sp. | reverse complement strand
TCCGGTCTCTAAGCTTCGGCATCGAGCGGCTTGGCCTTACCGCTCTGCGCTATCCCCGCATCGTCGCAGTTCTCATCGCCATCATCACCGTGGTCGCGGCCTTCGGCTACACCAAGCTGCGCGTGGATGACTCCCTTTCCGAGCTGTTCCGCACCGACACACCAGAATTCCGCGATTACGAGACCATCTCCAAACGTTTTCCATCAAGCGAGTACGACGTACTCATCGTAGTGAGCGGTGACAAGCTGCTCGAGCGGAGATCGATCCAGGCGCTCCGCGAACTCATCATCAATCTCCAATTCGTGGAGGGCATGGCGGGCGAGGTCTCGTTGTTCTCGGCGCGCGAGGCGCCGGAGGCCGGCAAGGTCCCTGGCCCCGTGTTTCCCGCCAAGCTGCCGACCGGAGCGGACTACGCGAAGCTTATCGACCAAGTTCGCAATAACGAGATCATCAAAGGCAAGCTCCTTTCCGACGATGGAACGCTCACCCTCATCCTGCTCGCGCTCGATCGCCAAATCGTCGAGGAGAAAGGCCTCAACTCGGTCGTTCAGCAGATTCACGACACTGCAGAGGAGGAGCTGAAGGGCACCAACCTCAAGATGCAGCTTTCGGGTGCGCCGGTGATGCAGCTCGAGATCAGGAATGCGGTCGAGCGCGACCGCTTCAAATACAACGTGCTCGGTTTCCTGTTCGGCGCGGTCATCGCCTACGCCTTCTTCCGACGTTTCTCGCTTATGTTCATCGCCGCGCTACCCCCCGTTATCGCCATCATCTGGTCACTCGGTCTATTCGGCTGGCTTGGCTTCAAGCTGAACCTGTTCCTCAACGTGATGATCCCATTGATCATGGTGTTAGGCTTCTCGGATTCGATGCAGCTCACCGTCGCGATGCGCAACCGACTGCTTGAGGGAGATCGCCGCATCAAGGCTGCCCGTTATGCGGTGCTCGTAGTCGGGCCGGCTTGCGTGCTTGCCACGGCTACAGCGGCCGCCTCGTTCATCGCGCTGCTTTTTTCGGATTCGGCTCTGATCAGGACCTTCGGCATCGCCGGCGCCTTGTCGACCATCATCGCCTTCATCGTCGGCATTACGCTTGTTCCGCTGCTTACTCGCACGCTCATTCCGCGCAACGCCAGAGCTTATGCCGCCAAGCTCAAACGCCACGACCGGGCGATGAATGCGCTTAAGGCATTCTGTGGCAAAATCGCCGAGTTCGGTGTGAGCTATCCACGCGTCGTCGTTGCTCTCGGCCTTCTGGTGGTGCTCGGCTTCGGCGCTATCTATGTGACGCTGCCGCCACGTTATCGTCTAGCCGACCAAGTACCGGATCGCGAGCAGGCGGTGGCGGCAAGCGAGCAGCTCGATGCGAAGCTTACGGGCGCCAATCCGCTCCACGTGATGGTCGATTATCCCAGGGACAAGTCGCTCTACGATCCGGACGTGCTCAAGGTTATCGGCGACGTGCATTCTCTCGTCGAGACGCAGTCTGGCGTCGGCAATGTCTGGTCGATCGAGACCCTGCGCCGCTGGCTCGCGAAAACGCAAGAAGACACACCGGAGCGGCTTAAGGAATATGTCGATATCCTGCCGGACTACCTGACTAAGCGCTTCATCGATCAGCCCGATCATTCCGTTGTCGTGACCGGGCGCATTCCCGACATTGACGTGAGCGATCTGTTGCCCGTCATCGTAAAGCTCGACGGCAAGCTGAACGTCGTGCGCGACGCCCATCCCGACTACCGCATCGTCGTCACAGGACTATCAGCCATCGCTGCACGCAACAGCGCGACGATGATCGGCAAGTTGAATGCGGGCCTGACCACCGAGATCGTGTTCATCTGCATTTTTTTGGGGCTTGCCTTCCGCTCGATCATGGTGGCGATCGTCACCGTGCTGCCGACCCTGTTCCCGGTCTTCACCGCCGGCGCCGTGCTCGCCGCATCAGGCGAGGGGCTGCAATTTGCCAGCATCGTCGCGCTGATCGTGGCGTTCGGCCTCTCGCTCAACGCAGCCGTGCACTACCTCAATCGTTTGCGGCTCGAGGACCGGCCGGGAGAGGACCCTGCCATCGGCGTGGAGCGCGCGACCATCCTGATCGGCCCTGCGCTCGTTCTCACGTCGCTGATCTTGGCTTTTGGGCTCGGTGTCACGGTCCTGTCGGACCTGCCGTCATTGCGGCTATTCGGCAAGCTCTCTGCGCTTACCCTCGTCGCTGCCCTGATTGGTGATCTTTTGCTCCTGCCGGCGAGCGTCCTGCTCTATCGGCGCTTCATACGGCGCCTGCGGCCTGCCCCTGCTCACCGACGGGCAAGGGCCTGAGGCAGCACTTTCAGCCGACAAGCGGCCCCAGTTCGGCGACGACCTGCTCATAGACGTCCCGCTTGAACGGCACGACCAGTGAAGGAAGATCGGCTAGAGGAGCCCAGCGCCACGCATCGAATTCCTGCTCATGTGCTTCGCGCGGGTGGAGATCGATTTCGCCCTCAGGACCTTCGAAGCGCGCGGCAAACCACATCTGCTTCTGTCCCCGATAGCGTCCTTCCCAGGCAATGCCGAGGAGTTCGTCAGGAATATCGTATGTAAGCCAATCGCGCGTCCGCGCGAGTATGCGTACCGAGCGCACGCCGGTTTCCTCCTTAAGCTCGCGCCGCGCCGCGTCCTCAGGATCCTCGCCCTGATTGAGGCCGCCCTGCGGCATTTGCCACCAAGTCCCGGGCCCTTCAGGCTCTTCCGGGTGATCTGTGCGCCGGCCGATAAAGGCCTGGTTGTCGCTGTTCAGCAGCATCACGCCGACGCAAGGCCGGTAGGGCAGCGCCTCTCGGTCGATCATCGGAAGTAAATCAGCTTTGTCGCTGAGAACGCACCACAGCGCTTACCGGCACGAGCATGATACCCTTGCTCTGCAGCTTTGCTGCCCAATCTGCCAGTTGCTTCGCGGTGCCAAGCTTGACCTTCGCCACCCCAATCGCAGCGCCCTTCTCCTTGGCCGTAGCTTCGAGCTTGGCGAGTTGTTTGGCGACATCGGCGCCGTCGATCTGAACGCTGGCGACGCCAAAATCGAGGCCTATCGTGCTGCCAATTTGACCGGTGGTCGACGCCGGTACACTGCCGTCATCGATGTAAAGAAGGCCGCGCCGCTTAATCTCCTCGAGAACGGGAGTGAGCGAGTCCTGCGCTACCTCGAACTTTGAGCCCATTTGATTGGTGACACCTACATAGCCCGCATAGCGTGACATGAGCCACTGCAGCCGCTTCATGTTCTCCTCAGGCGGGAGCGTGGTAAGCAGCGTGTGCGGACCCGGATCAACCTTTGGATAGTCGTTCGGCTCGAGCGGGATTTGCAGCAACACCTCATGGCCGTCGGCGCGGGCATACTTCACTGCGTCTTGTAAGGACCGACCATACGCACCGTAAGCGATGCTCACCGGGCCGGGCAAGCCCTTGATCACACTGGCAGGCGGGCTGTCGGGAAGGCCGAGGCCGACGAGGAGGACCGCAACGCGGGGCGGTCCACCAGCGCTGTTGCCGGCGTAGGACGACGGCCGGGCATAGGCCTCAATCGGGCGCTTGCCATCCGTGGCGACCTTGGGCAGCGGACCGTATTGAGATTCTTCGACCAGTTCCGCCACCGGCACCTCGGGTAGCGTAACGGGGCCGGATTCATTCGCTGGAGGCGAAGGCGAGGCTGACGGCTGCCCAGCATCGCCAGATGGCGGAGCGGTTTCATTCCCGAGCGCTGCTTGCTTTTGCTCCGGACCTGCCGTTGGCGAG
>DATFVO010000347.1:0-8378 GCA_035260265.1 Methyloceanibacter sp. | reverse complement strand
CTTCTGCATCTGATCTGGCGGTGTGCCCAAGCGCTGCTCTGAGGCGAGGAAGTCGGCTCGGAGCTGATCGGGATTGAACACGAAGCCGCAATAACTCGCCCGCGCCGAGGTCCAGCCCACCTGCACGGGAAGCGCCAGAGGGTCCTCCGGTGCCATGTTGCCCACTTCGGTGTCGCTCGGCGCCTTAGGTCCTCTAATGCGATCGACCGTGCTGCAACCTAATAGCATGCTGCCGAGCAGTGCCGCGGCAATGCCAGCCGTCGCGGCGCGCGCTATCCCCGTCTTGGTCCCTCTCATGGCAGGCGATCTTATCCACGGGGCAGTTGCCGCTAAAGAGGCGACAAATCCAGTCAAATCGCCGCAATAGCTGCAAGGGCTGGCGAATAGGCGTGGAATGCGCGCAATTACAATGGAGGGCGCAAAAAACAGGAAAGGCGGAGCTTTGCGGCCCCGCCTCCCTGTGCGATGTCGAGCCTCACGCCCGTTCGGGACGATCGGTCGGCGCCGCGAGACCTTTCGGTCTCTTGATCACGCTCGGCTCCCATGGTTTCCCATGAAAGCGGCGGCGTGACCCGACCACGGTCCTTGTTTAACGTCGCGTTGCTACGACGCGGATCCTGTCCCGGCCGGACTAGGACCCAACCGGCGGTGGGAATTGCGGCGCAAAGTACCCTGTCGACTCCGCCTCACGGTATTGCGGCAGAGCCGCCAGACCGTGGCACTTCGCGCTTACAGATCCCCTCCGCCTTCAGCCGCCCATGGCAGTGGACGACTTTGGGCTTGCCTTGCCCTGTGAGCTTTCCGACTGTTTCCCAGCGCCGCCGGATTTCTCCACCGGCACCTTCCACAACCGGTCACCTCACAACCGGAGCATACATGAGCAAGAACGAGGTGCATTCGGAAAGAGGCGCTTTTCCCCATTATCCACCGGGCGATATGAGACTTTCTGCGGTGCTGAAGCAGCGCTGGGGCCGGTTGCCGCAGCATGCTGTAGTTGTTGATCCTCTGGAGTTCCTGCGGGGGACGTTACGCTTTCTTTGCCGGGGAAGACTGTTAAACTGATCCCGTCGCGAGGGTAGGTACCTGCGTAAGTTTAGCGGCGTTTTGCGGGTCGTTTTATGCGTTCCGTGGGCATCAATCGTGGCGCCCGCACGATCGGTCTAGCGTTGGTTGCGGGTTTAGTCGCGTTCGAGGCGGGGCTTGGGCTCAGCACGGGCGCGGTCGGGATTCCAGGTGTCGCTCTCGTTCCCTTGGGAGAGGGCAACTGGAAGCCCGAGGAGACCCAAGTCGCTAGCACGCTATACGGCGGTGAAACCGTCATCACGAAGCTTCAGCAAATCGAAGCTAGGTCCGAGCAAACGGCATCAGTAAAGCCGCCAGCCGCGGCGCCAGTCCCTGCCGGAGAGCAGAAGCTCTCAGGGCTTTCCGACGAGCCACCATGGGACCGCGATCATGCCAAGCCTGAGAAACCCACAACCTTCACGGCAGACTCCGGCGGGAAGGAGGAGGTACTACCCTGGGATGCGGTCGAGCCTGTGCCGTTCGACTCAGAGCCGCCGGCAAGTGCGGCTAAGCCGGCAGCGGCCACGGCGCTTGCGGCAGTCCCGCGTCCCACCGTTCAGCCTGTCCATCTGCCGGAAAGCCGTGAGGTGGAGGGCTGGGTGAAGGCCAAGGCCACCGAGATCAAGGGTGAGGATCGCGGCAGGCCGCTTTATCACATCGAGCTTTGGCTCGAGGCTCCAGAGCAGGTTAAGCAACGCTTGGTCGCCGTCGCCTATGACTTCAACACGCCGGCAGTCGTGCCCCAATCGCAAATTTCGAGCGAGCAGAAAACCGGCTTCCGCGTCAGCGTCGGGGGTCTCGCCTGCGCCGACAAGATAACCGTGACGCTCAGATTCAACGACGGTCAGTCGCAGCAAGTCGTGGTGGATGGCTGCAAGCTACCCGGTTGAGGATTGCGCTCAGCGAATACCCGCGACCTCGGCAACGAGCTCGCGGAAGCGGGGCCTTTGGCTCTCGATATAGGGAAGCGGCCGGCACACATCGATCGCGGCAATGCCGATGCGCGTGGTCAGCGCGCCGTTGAACAGGCCCTCCCCGAGCCGCGCCGAAAGCTTGGCAGTCAGCCCGTGACCTATCATCTGCTGGATGACGTCGTCGCCAATCGCAATGCCGCCGGTTAGCACGATATGCGTCACCACCATGCGCGCGAGCCTGAGAAGCGAAAGCGTGCCGGGCCGTGCGCCATAGAGTGTGGCGAGACGGCGCAACATGCGCAGATTCTCGGTGCCAACGAACAGCATGTCGATCACCGCGCCGGGACTGACTGCAGTCACGACCGACACGCGCTTGGCCGAGGAAGCGACCATGCCGCGCGCATAAGGATCGAGCGGAGCGACCAGAGTGCGCTCGGTAAGTCTCAGCAGCTCGCCGGCGTTCATAATGTCGTGCTCATGTTCGCCGAGTCGGGTCAGGCCCCAGGCGAGATCCTTGCGCCCGCTGTAAAGACGCTTCAGCCGGTCGGCGACGTCGACCGCGAGCGGTTTATCGTTCCGGCGCGCGGCGCTGTCCGCCTCGTGCCTGATCTTTCCGAGCCGCCCGAGGCGCGCGAGCCCTGCCACTTCGCGCAGGATGATCGCCACGAGTGCGAACAGCACCAGGCCTAGGAGGGTCACCGCAGTCCAGCCGATCCAGTCGTTGCGCGCGATCAGCGACAGCGCCCAGTCGTAAAGCCAAAGCGACGCGGCGAGGCCAACCAGTCCGCCGAGAGCCGCGAACAGTATGCTTCCCCAGCGAAGCCCGCGGCCGAGCGCAGGGAGCGCACGTGTGCGCGTGACGGGAAGCGGAGTAGGTTCGGCCGGGACCGGCGCAGGGACTGGCGGCTCGAACCGCTCGACGTCTTCCACCTTGAAGGCGGTCGGCCTGCGCTTGCTGGTCTTACTCATGCGAGCCGGTCTCCAATCAGCGCCTCGATGGCGCGGTCAAGGCGAATATTTGGGAATGGCGCGAAGCCCCCGGAAGGGAGCAGCCTTGGGTTTGGCGGGCGAAAGCGCACGAAACGCATTTCGCCTTCCTCGGTCTCCCAGCCCTTGAGCGCCTCCTCTGGATCGGGGGGGAGGTCACCGGGGAAGATGGCAAATTCCTCATTGCCATCGAAGGTGCGCCCACCGATGGTCTCGCCGTGAAGGGGATAGCCGACGATGCAGGGAAGCACCTCACCATGCCGCTTTGCTTCGGCTTCGCGGGTGGCACGCACGGCGGCAAGCGCCAGCACCTTCAAATCCGCGCCGGCAAATTCCGCCAGCGCCATGGCTCTGCCGGTAAGCTTGGCGAGAATCGCCTCAAGCCGGTCATGACTTTTGTGATGGAGATGATCAGCCTTGGTGGCAGCAAACACGATGCGGTCGATGCGCGGGGCAAACAGACTCGACCAGAGATTATTGGCGCCCGTCCTGAAGCATTCGAGGATTTCCGTCATGGCGCGCTCGAGATCGGCAACCGCCTGCTGGCCGCCATTCAGTGCTGCGAGCACGTCGATGAGCACAATTTGGCGGTCGAGCCGCGCAAAGTGGTCGCGAAAAAAGGGCCGTACCACATGACTCTTATACGCCTCGTAGCGCCGCTCCATCATGGCGAACAGCGAGCCACGGGGGAAACTCTCCTCGTCCTTGACGTCGAGCGGGGAGAAGGTCAGTGCGGGCGAGCCGGCAAGATCTCCAGGCATGAGGAAGCGCCCCGGTGGAAGAATCGAGAGCGCATTCGGGTCGGCGCGGGCCTCGCGGAGATATGCCTTGAATAAGTCTGACAGTCTCTCGGCAACGCCTTCATTGGCTGGATCCTTGGGATCGACCAGGCCAAGCGACGCGTGCCAGTGCTTGGCGGCCTTCTTGCGGCCGGGCATCCAGCTCTGCTTGATCGCGGTCTTCGACCATTCCCTGTAGTTGAGGCCAAGCAGCGGCAGGTCGAGGAGCCATTCGCCGGGATAATCGACGATGTCGATATGCAGCCGCTCGCGGCCGAGATGCCGCTTCCAGAATCGTGTCGAGCTGTATTCGAGCGTGAGCCTGAGCTGGCTGATTCGGCGCGTGCTTTCCGGCCAGCGCGGGGGAGAGCCGACGACGTCGCCAAGGTGCTTTTCGTAGGCGAAGCGCGGAATGACATCGTCAGGCTGCGGTTCGAGATAGACGCGCACCAGACGCCCTTGCGCCGCGGCATCGAAGAAAGGGAGGCGGGCGCCCGACATGAGATTGTGCACGAGCGCCGTGATGAAGACGGTCTTGCCGGACCGGGCGAGGCCCGTGACGCCAAGCCTGACGGTTGGGGATAGAAGGTCAGAGGCGAAGTCGCCGAAGCTGCGAAAAGCGTCGCCGAGGCCTTTGGTGTAGGTGGAAAGCGGCACGAGGGCCTCTTAGCGCGGCGGCCGCGGGCGAGGAAGGGGCTGCGAGTGACCGAATCAGGACAAAATGGTCGAAGGCTCGCCCCCATCGGTCGATGAAAGTCCGCGCCATAAGTCCGGCAACGTGCATAAGAAAATGTGCTCGGTTGCGGCCTCTTTCAGGCGCGAAAAGACGGTTTTGCAATCGCCTGGCTGCCGCCGCTTCGCGCCGTTGTCAAGCCAAGTCTGCCGTCTTGACTTGCCGACTCGCTTCCGTAAATACGTGGCTGCCCGGCGGGGTCGCTGACACATGCGAAAAGCCGGTCAAGGGGGCAGGGCTAAACGCCCAATGGCGGAACGGATGCGTCAGGACACAATTCACATGCCGGCGAAGAAGAAGCTGCTGCCCGACGATTATCGTCCCACGGAGGACGAGCCTTTTATGAGCGAGCGGCAGCGGGCCTATTTCCGCTGCAAGCTGGTTACTTGGCGGGACGAGATTCTTCGCTCGACCAAGGAGACGCTTCAGCACCTGCATGACGAATCGGCGCAGCACGCCGATATCGCCGACCGGGCGACGTCGGAGACCGAGCGTGCGCTCGAGCTTAGGGCCCGCGATCGTCAGCGCAAGCTGATCGCCAAGATCGACGCCGCTCTCGCGCGGCTCGACGACGGCACCTATGGTTATTGCGAGGAGACCGGCGAGCCGATCAGCTTGAAGCGGCTCGATGCGCGCCCGATCGCAACCCTTAGCGTCGAGGCGCAAGAGCGCCACGAGCGGCGCGAGCGCGTCTACCGCGACGAATAATCATCAATTGCCGAGAGCGGAGCGGCGACGGTCTCGAGCGACTTGCGCTCGGCGTCCACGCCGAATCTGCACGCGATGACCGCTGCCGCCACCATCAGTATCGCCCCGAGCACATAGCCGCCGGACAGGCTCAACCGCGAGCCGGTATCGATAAAAACGCCGAACAGCCAGGGCGCCGCTACGCCGCCGACGCCGGTGCCAACTGCATAGAAGAAGGCGATGGCGAGTGCCCGAACCTCGAGCGGGAAGGTCTCGCTCACGGTGAGATAGGCCGAGCTCGCGGCAGCCGAAGCGAAGAAGAAGATGACGGTCCAGGCGATTGTCTGTTTGGTCGCTGTGAGCATGCCTGCCGCGAAAAGATAGGCTGTGAACGCAAGCAAGAGCCCTGAGAGCGCGTAGGTGGTGGCGATCATGACGCGGCGTCCGACCGTATCGAACAGCCGGCCGAGGAAGAGCGGCCCGAGGAAATTGCCCGCCGCGAACGGCAAGATGTACCAGCCGACCTGATCCGACCTGATGCCATAGAAGGCAGTGAGGACGAGCGCGTAGGTGAAGAAGATCGCGTTGTAGAAAAAGGCTTGTGACGCCATCAGGCAGAGACCGACGAGCGTGCGCCGGCGATGAGTGACGAACAGCGCTTGCCAGACCTCGCCGAACGGCGTGAAGGCGCGCGTGTGGCAGCGAAACTTGGGCAGCGCTTCATCGGGCAGATGGTGGCCGTCGCGGCGATGCCCATCCTCGATGGCGGCGAGAATCGCATGCGCCTCGTCGGGCCGGCCGTGAATCATGAGCCAGCGTGGCGACTCGGGAATCGCGGTGCGCATCGCCAGAATAACGAGGCCCAACACCGCGCCGATGAAAAAGGCAGCACGCCAGCCGAGATCCGGCGGCAACCGCGCAGGATCGAGGAGCACGAGCGAAGCGCCGGCGCCGAGCGCAGCGCCTAACCAAAAGCTGCCGTTGATGACGAGGTCGGTATGGCCGCGGTAGCGCGCCGGCACGAACTCCTGAATGCAGGAGGCGATTGCCGTGTATTCGCCCCCGATGCCTGCGCCCGTAAGGAAGCGGAATAGGGCGAAGCTCGCAAAGTCCCAGGCGAAGGCCGTAGAGGCGGTCGAGACAAGATAAACGCCGAGAGTAATGAAGAAGAGGCGTTTCCGGCCCAGCCTGTCGGTGAGCCAGCCAAACAAGAGCGCGCCGAGCACGGCGCCGGCCAAATAGAAGCTACTGGCGAGTCCCACTTCGGCATTTGACAGCGCGAGCGTTGGGCTCTCTTTGAGAGCCCCCGCGACCGCGCCTGCCAGAGTCACCTCCAGCCCGTCGAGAATCCAGGTTATGCCGAGCGCGAGCACGACGAGAGTATGGAAGCGCCCCCAGACGAGCCGGTCGAGTCGCGCGGGGATGTTGGTTTCGATCAAGGCCGAGGCCGGCCGCGTCCGGGCGCCCACTTCGGTGGTGGTGTCCTGCATGGGCGAAAAACGACGCCATGAGCAGGCGCGTTCCGCTTACACCGATAAGCTAGTTCCCGGACTCAATCGGGAAATCGAAGATGGTGTCGGGATAAGGCTCAGGCTGGAGCGTGAAATGCCACCACTCCTTCGGGTAATTCTTGAAGCCATGCGCCTGCATTGTCTCGACAAGCAGCGCGCGGTTCTTGCGCTCCTCATTGGTGAGCCCTGGAACGATCGTGTGCGACTTGGGGTCGAAGCAGTCGAAGCTCGTTCCCATGGCGACGCTGCCATCGGGCGCGTCAATGGCTTGCGGCGCCGTGCACGGCCGAGGCTTACCGTCTTCGGTGATCGGCGCAGGCTTGGCATTGGCGCCTGCAAGCGGCGCAAGCGTCAGATCCACGGTTGCGCCGCGCGAATGGCCTGAGCGCGTGGCGATATAGTCGGGAAACAGCGCGCTCTTCGCCAGGTTCGGGTAGTAGACGAGCTTGGCGTCAGGGTCGTCCGGTTTCTTGGCCCACTCGACGAAGGCCGCAACCGCGCGGGCAGGGCGGTAGCAGTCATAGACCTTCAGCGTGAAGCCTTTTGCGTGTACGTCGGCCTGCACGGCTTTGAGCGCTTCCGCGGCCTGGCGCACCAACACGCAATCAGGAGCGTCGTAGCCGTCGACCTTGCCGCCAGTGAAATTGTTTGCGCTCGCGTAGCGCATGTCCTGCTCGATGCTCGGATCGACGGCGCGGAGATAGACGAAGTCGTTCGGCATCTCAGAACGCTGCGCAAGCGAAGCCGAGGCAATCGCACAGAGCGCAGCGGCCGTTACTGCACGTCGACACGTACTTCGTTGATGGCGGTGTCGGAGTATTTCCATCCAGGATAAACCGAGCGGACAATGAGCTGGACCCATTTTGCCTGTATCGGTCGGCTCAGCGCCACATGCTGCGGGGCGGGATCATCCTTGAGCGTCGTTTCGAGTCTGTCCCCGGTCGAGAAGCGAAGCTCGACGTCCTTGACCCTGCTGTTCTTGCCGTAAATGTCGCTGTTCTTGTCGTAGCCGTTGCGGATGGTAAGACCATTCACCGATTGCAGCGCATCGAATTCGAGCACCAGGTAATCGTCGACGCTCTGGCCACTGCTGCCCTCGACCCAGGCCGTGGCGTCATTGCCGTCGAGAAGATTGTCAGGCCCATAAACATTGCCGTGGGCTGGCGGCAGCACCGAGCTCGCGTAAACGGTCATGTTGCTTAAGCGACTGCAGCTCTCATTGACGGAGCGTGGTCGCGGTGCCTCTGCCGGCGCAGCCTCCGGCAGACGCACGAGCTCGGGTTCTGTTTCGGACACCGCAGGCGGCGAGGCCGGACGTACGGCGGTCGCAGTTTCCTGCGGAGCGGCAAAAAAGAAAGTGCCCTCGATCGGAGAGCTTGCCACCCATGGCTGCTGCGAGCCGCCAGTCGCGCGCTTCACCTGAAGGCCGACTTCATTGAACGTCTGAAAAATATCTAGGCCCGGCGTGCGCATCGTTGCGGCAAGTGCTTTGGTGTAAGGACTGTCGCCGTCCGCGCCGTCCTGCGCCACGTTGCCGGGCTGCGTGGCGTAAGAGATGAGCGTGCCTTCGGGCGCCTGCATCTGCGCCAAGCCTCCGCCGCTCGCGCGAAGCCCGCGCCCTCCGAAGGGATTGTTGCGGCAGGCGTCGAGAATGACGAGGTTGAGCCGCGTGCCAGCGCTCTCCATCTGGCGGAGCACAAGCGCG
>DATFVO010000346.1:0-2794 GCA_035260265.1 Methyloceanibacter sp. | reverse complement strand
GGCGCCGGCCGCTTGAGCCTGCCGCTCCTGCCAATAGGCCCAGCCTTTATAGGCAGCGACGCCGGCGACGATGAGAGCGGCAAGCCCGAGCGCGTAGACGCCGTACTGGTCCCACAGCTTCTTGTAGCGTTCTTGGCGGACAGCCTCGTCCACCTCGCGCAAAAAGGAATCACCACGGTCGCTCATTGTTGGCGGACTCTTTTGACGTAACGGTACAGACGATCCTTGAGGAGCTTCCGGTCGCTCCTCCCTGGCCGCCGTATAGTGAAGGCCTCTTGCTCGCGCAAGGTAGAGAGCCGCTCGGCCCCATCAGCCAAGATGGCGACAAGAGCCGTGGTTGGCGGCTAACTGCCTGTCATTTTGGTCTTTTTCGTGACTTCGCCGACCTCGTCGCACATCGGATAGGTGTAGTCTGCGGTGGGGAAGGCGCGGTTGCGCACTTCGGTGGCGAAAGTCTTGACGGCGCCCTCGATGCCGGCGCCGAGCTGAGCGTACTCCTTGACGAATTTCGGCACGCGCGGGGAGAGGCCCAGCATGTCTTCGAGCACGAGGATCTGCCCGTCGCATTCGGCGGAGGCGCCGATGCCGATGGTCGGGATCGGAATCTCCTTGGTGATGCGCGCGGCGAGAAGCTCGGCGAGCGCCTCGATCACAACGGCAAAGGCGCCGGCGTCGGCGATCGCCTTGGCGTCAGCCTCGTAGGCTGCCCATTCGGAGCGATAGCGGCCGACCGGCTTGAAACTGCCGATCGTGTTGATCGCCTGTGGCGTCATGCCGATATGGCTCATCACCGGGATGCCGCGCTCGGTGAGATAGCGGATGGTCTCGGCCATCTGCACCCCGCCTTCGAGCTTGATCGCGCCGCAGCCCGTCTCCTTCAGCACCCGCGCCGCGTTGCGGAAGGCGACTGCGGGACTCTCCTCGTAAGAGCCGAACGGCATATCGACCACGACGAGGGCGCGGGTCGAGCCGCGCACCACGGCCTGCGCATGCATGATCATGAGCTCGAGCGGCACCGGCACGGTGGTCTCGTAGCCGTGCATCACCATGCCGAGGCTATCGCCAACCAGGAGGAAATCGACGTAAGGGTCGATGATGCGCGCGGTGTGCGCGTGATAGGCGGTGAGCGCCACGATCGGCGCGCCGCCCTTGCGATTCTTGATGTCCGGCGCGGTCACCCGCTTCACGGCAAATTGGTCGGACACTGTCTCTAAGCTCCTGATCTAGCGCGGACCCTTCTCGTGGGTCTTATGACAGAAATATAGGGTGTTTTGCAGCGCAAAAAATGCCGCCGGATCGGCCTAGTTCCGTTATTTCGGCAAGGGCGAGGTCCCGATCAGGAGCGGATGCAGCCAGAACAGGAAGGCAAGGTAGAGCACAACGCCGAGCACTATCACGATCGCGTCGTTTGAAGGCGGTCCCGACCTCGGCGCGACGACGATCCCTCGGTCCGGACGGCCCTTGAGCGTGATGCGGTCGTAGGCGGCATAAGCGAGGAACGAAGCGAACAGGATGATCGAAGCGAGGTCGCCATTGGCGGCGAGATGGGCGAGCGCCCAAGTCTTGATGGCGACCAGGAACGGGTGCTTGAGCTTCGCCTTGATCTGCCCCGGCACGTAGGCCGCGACCAGGAAGATGAAGGCTGGCACCATGAGCACGATCGCCACCCAGCGCGTCCAGGATGGTGGTGACCAAACCTGGATGACCGGCGCTTTCGCGAACCCGTAGACCAGAAGGATGAAGGCCGCGATCGAGAGGAGCGCGAACAGGCCCTTGTAAGCCCCCTCGCCCAGCCTTGCGACCAGCCGCTCGCGCAAGCCAGACAACGTCGGCACGAGATGCAGGCCGAGAAAAGCGACAATGCCGATGATGAGAAGCGTCATGGATCTCCTCGGTTACTCTTGAATCATATCGCGCCGCTTTTGCTCCGTCATCGTCTTACGTCCTGTTCTTCATACCTCTGCTTGGGGAGGGACGCAGAAGGCAGTTGCGGTGTTGGAATGTGGTAAGGTCTGGTCTGGACAGCGGCAGACGGTTCGGTGAGGAGGCAACGATGAAGAGCGTTTCGGCGAAGGTTGTTGGTGTGCTTTCTATTGCGGTGTTCGCTTTACTTGGACCCCAACCCGCTTACGCTGGATGTGAGTTAGTCACCGCCACACATAGCGCGCCAACGAGGGTAAAGGCTGTGCAGACCTCGCAAGCGCTTGCCCTGCAAAGCGCCTACAACGTGCAGAGGGCAAGAGGGTGGAGCTCAGTGAGCTTATCCCCGCATCCGGTTGCCGGCGATCCTTTCTGGAAGGCGGTTCGGCCCAACGGGGTGCCGCCGAAGGCAAGGCTCGAGCCCGATATCGTCACAGCCCACTTCTACACGACCTGCTTCAGGGGCGTGGTCGTGCCGTTCGTTTGCACAACTGGCTCGAGCGTGTGCGGCCAGTAGCGCGGACGCATCTCGCCTGCTTGGTGCTCCGCCCCGTCTCCGCGGCCCTAATCATTAATCAATAGTGTCGGCAGAAACTCGCTGCCATGACGCGGACCGAGCTAGAGCGAGTCCTTAATTGGGCCAACGACAAGCTCGCCGCGGGGGCCGAGCCTCCGTGGGCGTGGTACCAATACATGAAGCTGCGCGAGACCCTCCAAGCGATCCTGGCCGGCATCCAGGCGGCTAGCCCCCGAACGGAGAGTTCACCGCAATCGGAACCACCTTCGGCGGGCGGTCTTCGACTAGTGGTTTCCAATGCTCAACCAGATAGCGCTCAACGCCCTCCATCTGGTCTGACTGTACCGCTGCCCATGT
>DATFVO010000345.1:0-7077 GCA_035260265.1 Methyloceanibacter sp. | reverse complement strand
CCACCTACCCCGCCCGAACCAGTTCTGGCAGTTGCGAGTTATCCAGTGCCTCCAGGGGGACCTCGTCATGCGTAAGGTGACGGAATACGAACTTCGTGCTGAAGAGTGCCGAAGGCTCGCAGCTCACATGAAGGACCCGGAGCAGAAGAAGCAGCTTGAGGACATGGCTCAGGCATGGGAGCTACTCGCTAGGGCCCGCATGAAGCATCTCCAAAGAGGCTGGAACGAGCCACCAGCATCCAAGTAGCGCAGGAAGCGTTGAATGCCGAGGGATGAATAAAGAAAGCAAACGTTTGGCTCGAACCGTCCACACTTGCCGAGCCTCCCCCATCTTACTGCTCTCAGATGCGCGGCATTGCATGCATCGCTAAAACGATCCTAATGCCGAACCGAGCAAAATGACAGCCGCCAGAGCGATCAGAGCGCCGACAATCGCAACCATGAGGATGTCGAAATAGCCCTCACGATGAGTCACCCCGCAAACCGCGAGTAGCGTCACCACGGCACCATTGTGCGGCAAACTGTCGAGTGTGCCGGCGCTGATCACCGCGATCCGGTGAAGCAGCGCGGGATCGATCCCCTGCTTGTTGGCGAGACTAAGATAGGTTGCGCCCAAAGCATCTAGCGCGATCGTCAAGCCGCCAGAGGCAGACCCCGTAAGCGCGGCGAGAATGTTGGTTGCGGTCGCGAGCGACACCAGCGGGCCACCCTCGATGGAAAGAACCCACTCCTTGACAAGCGCGAAAGCCGGAAGTGCCCCAATGACCGCACCGAATCCGACCAAACTCGCGACGCTGAGGGCGGGCAACACGGACGCGTTCGCGCCGGCGTCGATCGTGTCCCTGAGACCGGTGAGGCGCTTGTAGTTCAATGCGAGCAACGTCACGACTGCAGCAAACAAAGCGACAACGACGGACCATACACCGCCAACTGCGGCGAGAGATGTGCCGCCCCATTTTTCCTCGGCGAGAAAGCTCGTATCGAGCCGAGGCAATACGAACGCGCTCATGGCTAGATTGACGAGAATGACGACCACGAGTGGCAGGCTGGCGACACCAACGCCGGGCTGCGTGTCGGCGTGATGCCCCTGCGGTATTTCTGCGGGATCGAATTCGCTCGCGACGGTGGCGCGCTCACGCAGGAGTGGATCGTCAACGGACTTTGCTGCTGCTTCAGCCGGCGCGAAGCGCTCGCCTTTCTTTTTTGCCGCTCTCTCGGCACGCCCGAGCCACCACAGCCCGAAGGTGAGGATAATCGCCCCTGCTATGATGCCAATTCCCGGCGCGGCGAACGGCGTGGTTCCGAAGAAGGGCATAGGAATCGCATTTTGCAGCGCGGGCGTTCCCGGTAGCGCAGACATGGTGAAGGTCATGGTCCCTAACGCGATCGCGGCCGGCATCAGGCGGCGCGATATATCGGCCGTCTTGAACAATCCCTCTGCCATCGGCGCGATAACGAAGATCGCGACGAAGAGGCTGACACCACCATAGGTGACGATGGCGCCCGCCAAAACCACAGCGAGAATGGCCCGCTCCGATCCAAGCTTGTCCGTCATGAAGCGGGCGATGACCTCGACCGCTCCACTATCTTCCATCAACTTGCCGAACAACGCGCCCAGCAGAAACAGCGGGAAAAATTGCGCTAGAAATCCGGCGGCCCCGCCCATGAATGTCTGCGTCCAGTGCGCAAGAAGCGGCTCGCCAGAGGCAGCCGCCGCCACGAGGGCGGCGCCGGGCGCCAGTAGCAGGATGCTCCAGCCGCGATATGACAGCCACATTAACAGCCCGAGAGCGATAATGATGCCGACAAGACCCATGCCGTTCACACCGTGCCGATGAACGCGTCGAGATCAAGTGTCGACCGTCTACCGAGCTCGGCGCCATGAGCCTCGATGAAAGCGTCAGCACGTTTGCGGCCTTCGTCCCGCAGCATCGTCAGGAATGGCCACTCGGCGTTCAGCTTGGACGAATAGCCGAGGTCAGTCATCATTGGGCTGGCGATGCGGTGAATTCGCATTCCTGCCCAACGAGCCCCTTCGCTGTTTCCGGCATCGGAGACCTGCCGCAGCAGGGCGATCATCCGAAGCTCTTTGAGCAGCGTGGCGTTGAAAGATACTTCATTGACGCGGTTGACGATGTCCGGCGCCGTGCGCGGCGTTCCTGGCCGCTCCACCGGATTGACTTGAATAAGGATGGTGTCCTCAGAGGCACATTCGCGCACCAGTGGTGTGATCGTGGGATTGCCTGCAAACCCTCCATCCCAATAAGCCTCCCCGTCAATCTCGATCGCTTGAAACAAAGTCGGGAGGCAGCCCGATGCTAGCAAGACATCAGGTGTCAGCTCACCGTTACGGAAAACGCGCCCACGCCCCGTCCGCACGTTTGTGGCGGTGACGAACAGCTTTATGGACGCACGGACTAAGTGCTGGAAGTCGACACAGTCATCGAGAATCTGAGCGAGCGGATTCACACCACGGGGGTTGAGGTCATATGGAGAAAAGATCCGCGCCATCAAATCGAAGGCAAGGAACCACGGCGACGAATCCAGCGTCCAACGTCCGAGTAGAATGTCCAGAGGACTGCGGCGAAAAGGGCTCAATAGAGCCGCGTCGGAGACCTTTTTCCAGAACAACCCGAGCTGCGATCGTGCGCGCTCCGCTCCGCCTTTAGCATAACCATCGACCAACACTGCGGCGTTCATCGCCCCGGCTGAAGTGCCGGAAATACCTTCGATGCGAAGCCAGGGCTCCTCGAGCAAACGATCCAGGACACCCCAAGTGAAAGCACCGTGAGCCCCGCCTCCCTGAAGCGCCAAATCGACGAGAACAGGAGGTCGCTTCATGACGCCTAGCCGTTACAGCCACAAAGGCGAGATCAAACAGGCTACCACTGATTCCCGCCAGAGAGCCTCATGCCGCAGTCCTTGCTCTGCAAATTGCAATCAAACTGTAACGATATTGGTGTCACCGCTTAGACCGGGTTAGTTCCGACATGTCAAATGACATTCCCAATCTGCGGGACGGGGCCCGAAGTCCGATTATTCACTAGCCGATGTGGTCGGGGCTGGGGCTGGGGTCCTCGTCGTTGCTGGTGGCGCGGCGGTGTTCGCGTTTGCCGTTGGCAGAGCACAACAAACCTTCTCACATATGAGCTGTTGTCTGCCTGGGTCTTGGGCTTCAGCTTCAGCCCGGGACCTTCGAGATAGCGTCGGGCCAGCTCCGAGACAGTCATCTCCTCCCGTTTCCCCGTGCCTTTGTTCATCCCCCTCCAGCGGGCGTATATGCGTATATAATGTCTCCCTGTTTTTGATAGCTGAGCCCAGTTGCCTCGGGGTCGGAGATAGCCTTGCCCATGCCTCCCCTCTCTCCGAAGCCTCTCTATATCGTTGTAAAGCCCAGCTCCCCAAATGGGGCGAAAGGGTTGGTTTGCTCTTTGCCCGGGGCTCGATACGTAGAGACCAAAGTTTAGCCAATGGAAAGCAAAATGACCCCTCCGAGAGTAACCGCAACCCCGCAGGCTTTGGCCCTTATTGAGAAACTGAGGGCCCAGCATGGGCCGCTGATGTTCCATCAGTCCGGCGGGTGCTGCGACGGTTCGGCGCCGATGTGCTATGCGGCCGGCGAATTCCGCATCGGCGGCAACGACGTTAAGCTCGGGCAGATCGGCGGCTGCGACGTCTATATGGATGCCGACCAGTTCGACTATTGGAAGCACACCCAGCTCATCATCGATGTCGTTCCGGGGCGTGGCCACGGCTTCACGCTCGAGGCGCCTGAAGGCTTGCGGTTCCTCACGCGAAGCCGCGTGTTCACCGATGAAGAGGCTGATGCCCTCGCCAAGCATCCGGCGAGCATCTAGCGCCCTCCATCAATCTTAGCGGCCCTGAAGGAAGAGGTCGACCCTGCGCAAGAAGGGCGGCATCGAGCGGTATCGCGCGGTTCTGGACCGGACGTGAGTCGCGGGTTTGGCATTTTCCGCTGTCTTGGTTTTTGCATCTGCGGCGGGCCTGTCCTCGTCCATGGAACTGGCTGCGACTTGTGTTGCTGGTTTGGCATCCGCAGTCCTAATCTTTGCGTGGACAGCGGACGAGTCCTCATCAACGGAAATCGCGTGCTTCTGGCACCCTTCTTTCTGGGTCTCCGGCGCGCCAGCCGCTACGGCTGACGAGCCGGCGCCACAAAAGGGTTGGTTTCTACCGCCCTGCTGTTCTTTTCGACGCACTCATCGAGCCGTTCGAACGCCGCCGTGCTTTTGTCGAGCGGAACCTTGATGGTGGCGCCGGCGCCGACCACGTTCAAAGCGCTCGCCGCGCGCAGGCCTTGCGTGAATTTCTTGTCCTTGATGTCGATCGAAACGGAGTTCGACTCGGCAGCGACCTCATCGTCGAAGCTCAACGATCCGAGATTGATCTTGACCGGATATTGCTTGCCGCGGTCGAGCTTCCAATTCGGCGAGGACAGCACGAGGCTTAGGCCGTCATCGGTGCGGACGAAGTCGGCGACAATGTCGTCGTCGAGCTTGCGGCTGATCGAGCAGCGGTCGAACTTGTCGGACTTGAAAGTCGCCGCGATCTCCCAAGGTCCGATCGAGTCGGATTTGCTTTCCTCGGCGGCCAGGCTCGCTTTCGGCGAGAGTCCGAGAACGGCAACAATAGCAACTCCGTAGCAAACGAGATGAGACGCGGAAATCAGAGCAGTCCTGCGCATGGTTTTACCCCGTCGAGACTGATGACGCGGGATAGAACGCGCACAACTGTCGGCTAGTTCCGAGGCCAACGAAAGCGCGAAGCTCTCTCGTGCTCCAGTTTCCGCCTAAGATGTTGTTCCAACAAGCGTGCGTTCTTGCAATTTGCTTTCCACACTACGTTGAGGCAAATCGCCGAGCCGCCTTGACATACTGCGAGTAGCGCTGAACACAACGGCGGTGGCCAGGAGTTGACTTAGTTTTCTGCGGCTACCGGCGCCCGTCCGTGAGCCGCGGCAACGGCGATGTGGTCGAGCATCGCCTTGGCGATCTCGTGCTCGCCCATCACCACGAGATCTGCGCCGTGTTTCTTGAGATGCTCGATCTCTGCCTCCGAGTGGGCGCGAGCGATGATGAGGAGCTTAGGGTTGATGGCGCGCGCCTGCTGCACCACCTGGCCGCCTTCGAAGGCGTCGGGAATGGCCACGAGCAGGCAGCGTGCCTCGCCGAGATTTGCGGCCGCGATCAATTCGGGATCGGCGGCATTGCCGGCAATTCCCTCGATGCCTTGCGACTTAAGCTCAGCAATGACCTCCTTGTCGTCCTCGATGACGAACATCGGGGTCGTGGTCTCCCCCAGCACCCCGCTGATGAAGCTGCCGACTCGGCCATGGCCGATCAGAACCACATGGTTAGTGAGGTTCGTCGGGCGGATCGGCTCGCGCGTCGGTGTCACCTCCGCCCCGACCAATTCGGTCGAGGGTCTGTCGGCAACGGCCTTTTCCCGTCTCGTCAAGACGACATCGAGCGCGGCAAACATGAACGGATTGAGAATAATGGTGATGATGGCGCCGGCAAGGATGAGATCGCGGCCCTCGGCGGGCAATAGCCCGAGGCTCAAGCCGAGGCCGGCGAGGACGAAGGAGAACTCGCCGATCTGGGCGAGCGAGGCCGAGATGGTGAGAGCTGTCGGGCCCGGAAGGCCGAACAGACGAACGACGGCGTAGGCGGCAATCGATTTGCCGAGCACGATGATGAGAACGGTGACGAGCAGTGCTAGGGGCGCGGCAAGCATGATCGATGGATTGAACAACATGCCGACCGAGACGAAGAACAGGACGGCGAAGGCATCGCGGAGCGGCAGCGACTCTTGGGCCGCCTGCTGGCTTAACCGCGACTCCGACAGCATCATGCCGGCAAAGAACGCGCCGAGCGCGAGAGAGACGCCGAACAGCTCTGCCGCGGCATAAGCGGCGCCAAGCGCGATCGATAGCACCGCGAGCCGGAACAGCTCGCGGCTCCCGGTATGCGCTACGTAGTGCAGGAGACCCGGAATCAGCTTCTTGCCGACGATCAACATGACCGCGACGAAGATCGCGAATTTACCGAGCATGAGCCCGACTTCGCGCGCGATCGCAGCCGTGTCGGGCGCCGCCTCAAGCCCTTTGTAGAGTCCGGCCAAGCCTGGCAGCAGGACGAGGACGAGGATCATGGCGATGTCCTGCACGATCAGCCAGCCGACGGTGATCTTGCCGCGCTCGGTCTCGATCAGCCGCCGCTCCTGCAACAGGCGTAACAGCACCACAGTGCTCGCCACCGAAAGCGCGAGGCCGAAAAGGACCCCCGCGCCGGTGCTCCAGCCGAGCCACCAGCCGAGTGTCATGCCAAGCGGCGTCGCGACCAGGCCCTGGGCGAGAGCCCCGGGAACGGCGATGCCGCGGACCGAGAGCAGATCCTCGAGCGAGAAATGCAGCCCGACACCGAACATCAGGAGAATGACGCCGACCTCGGCGAGTTGGTTGGCGATATTCTGGTCGGCGACATAGCCGGGCGTGAACGGCCCGAGGACGATGCCGGCGAGGAGATAACCGACCTGCGGCGGGAGCTTCAAACGATGGGCGAGCACCCCGAGGCTGAAGGCGAGCACGAGGCCGATCGCTAGCGTAGAGACGAGCGGTGGTACATGCGGCATTGATGGGACCTCTGGGCTTGGTTCTCGCGTTTACCACCCTGGCAACGAACGGCGCCGCCGACAACTCTTTAGCTTGGCAACTCGTGTATGCGACTCGTAAACCAGAGGACCAGCGAGGCTGGCCTAACTCTCGCGGGCATGGTTTAATGCGTGTCGTGAGTGGATTTAACTACAGAGCTCCCGCCGAGCTTTACGCAAGCTCGAGCAAGACGGGGAAGCGGCCGATGCGCTATACGCGCTTCAAGAGCGCCGCCGAGGCGATCAAGTACGCCGTCGAGGAACTGCCGCCAGAGCTGCTCATCGGCAGCACGCTCGAGGTCAACGAGGAACGGTTCGACGGTTTTGGCATCCGCGCGCTCTATGACAGCGCGCGCTATCCTTTGCGCCGGCGCAAGTCGAGCTAACCCACCGGTTTTGTTCACC
>DATFVO010000344.1:0-4428 GCA_035260265.1 Methyloceanibacter sp. | reverse complement strand
GATGAGGCCCGAAAGCCCGATGATGTCCACTTTCTTTTCGCGCGCCGTCTCGAGGATCACTTGCGCCGGAACCATCACGCCGAGATCGATGACCTCGTAACTATTGCATTGGAGCACGACGCCAACGATGTTCTTGCCGATGTCGTGCACGTCGCCCTTGACCGTGGCGAGCAGGATCTTGCCGGCCGACGGCTGATCGGCGAGGCCGAGATCCTTCTTCTCCTGCTCCATGAACGGCATGAGATAGGCGACCGCCTGCTTCATCACCCGTGCCGACTTCACCACTTGCGGCAGGAACATCTTGCCTGAGCCAAACAGGTCGCCGACCACGTTCATGCCGGCCATCAAAGGGCCTTCGATGACGTGGAGCGGGCGCTCGGCCTTTTCGCGCGCCTCTTCGGTGTCATCCTCGATATAGGTGCCGATGCCGTGCACCAAGGCGTGGACCAGCCGCTCCTCGACCGGCTTCTCGCGCCAGGAGAGATCGACCTCTTTCTTTTGGGCGCCTTCGCCTTTGAAGCGCTCGGCAGCCTCGAGCAGGCGGTCGGTGGCGTCAGGTCGGCGATTGAGGATCACGTCCTCGACCAGCTCGCGGAGCTCAGGATCGATATCATCGTAGAGTGCGAGCTGGCCGGCATTGACGATGCCCATATCCATGCCGGCCTGGATCGCGTGATAGAGGAACACCGAATGCATCGCCTCGCGCACGCGCTCATTGCCGCGGAAGGCGAAGGACAGGTTCGACACGCCGCCAGACACATGCACATAAGGGAGCTCGGCCTTAATGCGGCGTGTGGCCTCGATATAGGCGCTTGCGTAGTCGTTATGCTCTTCGATGCCGGTCGCGACCGCAAAGATATTGGGATCGAAGATAATGTCCTCAGGCGGGAAGCCGACCTTCTCGGTGAGCAACTTGTAGGCGCGCTGGCAGATGGCGAACTTGCGCTCGGCGGTCTCGGCCTGGCCTTTCTCGTCGAAGGCCATGACCACGACCGCGGCGCCGTAGCGGCGCACCTTGCGTGCGTGATCGAGGAACGGCCCCTCCCCCTCCTTGAGGCTGATCGAGTTGACCACCGACTTGCCTTGCACGCATTTGAGCCCGGCCTCGATCACCGACCATTTCGACGAGTCGATCATGATCGGCACGCGCGAGATGTCGGGCTCGGCCGCCAGTAGATTGAGTAAGGTGGTCATTGCCTTCTCTGAGTCGAGCATGCCCTCGTCCATGTTGACGTCGAGCATGTTGGCGCCGTTCTCGACCTGCTGGCGCGCGACTTCGAGCGCGGCTGCGTAGTCGTTCGCCTCGATCAGCTTGCGGAAGCGCGCGGAGCCAGTGACATTGGTCCGCTCGCCAACCATGACGAAATTCTGCGCGCCGTTTGTCATTTTGAGTTGGGCCTACCCGTGGACGAAGGGCTCGAGGCCGGAGAGACGCATCTTGTGGGCGACATGCGGCACCTGGCGGGGCTTGTACTTGGAAACCGCGGCGGCGATGGCTCGAATGTGGTCAGGCGTCGTGCCGCAACAGCCGCCGACAATGTTGACGAGCCCGTCCTTGGCCCACTGTTCGAGCGTGGTGGCCATGTGCGTGGGGCTCTCGTCATACTCGCCCATCTCATTGGGAAGCCCTGCATTCGGATAAACGCTGACAAGTGTATCGGCCGCGGCCGCGATGTCGGCAACAGAAGGCCTGAGCTGCTCGGCACCGAAAGCGCAGTTGAGCCCGACCGAGAAGGGCTTCAGATGCTGCATCGAATACCAGAAGGCCTCGGGCGTCTGGCCTGAGAGATTGCGTCCCGACAGATCGGTGATGGTGCCTGACACCATGGTCGGCAACTCGACGCCGAGCTCGTCGAACACCTGCTCGACGGCGAAGCCGGCGGCTTTGGCATTCAGCGTGTCGAAGACGGTCTCGATCAGGATCGTGTCGACCCCGCCCTCGATCAGCCCGCGCGCCTGGATGGCATAGGCGTCGACCAGAGCATCGAACCTCACGTTGCGGAAGCCAGGATTATTCACGTCAGGCGAGATCGAGGCCGTGCGGTTGGTTGGGCCGATGGCGCCGGCCACGAAGCGCGGCTTGTCTGGCGTCTTCTTGGCCCAAGCGTCGGCTGCCTCGCGCGCGAGCTTCGCCGCGGTCACATTCATCTCATAAGCGATGTCGGCAAGGCCGTAATCCGATTGCGAGATGGCCTGCGCGTTGAAGGTGTTGGTCTCGATGATGTCCGCGCCGGCTTCGAGATAGGCGTTGTGGATCTCGCTGATGATCTTGGGCTGGGTCAGCACGAGGAGATCGTTGTTGCCCTTGAGATCGCGCGGGAAGTCCTTGAAGCGCTCGCCTCTGTAGCCCTTCTCGTCCAACTTGTAGCGCTGGATCATGGTGCCCATGGCACCGTCGAGGATGAGGATGCGCTCCTTCGCCTCGCGCTTCAACGCTTCGATACGCTCGTCTCTGGTCATGACGCTGCCTTTGCTTCGGTGAAGGCCTTAGCCGGGCGGAGACCCAACAGGTGGCAGATGGCATAGACCAAGTCCGCACGATTCAGCGTGTAGAAATGAAACTCCGTGATGCCCTGATCGACTAGGCCGAGCACCTGCTCCGCGGCAACGGCGGCAGCAACCAAATGGCGCGTCTCCTGATCTTCGTCCAAGCCTTCGAATCTATGCCCGATCCACTCCGGAACGCTCGCACCTGATTTCGCGGCAAAACCGGCCACTTGCTTGAAATTATGGATAGGAATCAGCCCCGGCACGATGGGAACCGTGATGCCGCGCGCACGCGCGCGATCGATGAAACGAAAATAGACATCGTTGTCGAAGAAGAACTGGGTGATGGCAGTGGTGGCGCCTGCTTCGATTTTGGCCTTCAGCATGTCGATATCGGCCTCAACGCTGGGCGACTCAGGATGCTTCTCCGGATAGCAGGCGACCGAGATTTCGAAGGGCGCGATCTTCTTTATCCCTACGGTGAGGTCGGCGGCGTTGACGTAGCCGTCCGGCGTCGGCGTGTAGCGATCGCCGACCCCGCCGGGCGGATCGCCGCGCAACGACACGATGTGGCGCACACCCAAATCCCAATAATCGCGGATTACCTCATCGAGTTCGGCCTTGGTCGCCGCAATGCAGGTGAGATGCGCTGCAGGTTTCAACGTCGTCTCGCGCAAGATACGCGCGACTGTCGCGTGCGTGCGCTCGCGGGTCGAGCCCCCTGCGCCATAAGTGACGGAGACATAGCTTG
Organism: Methyloceanibacter sp.; assembly: GCA_035260265.1. Taxonomy (GTDB): domain Bacteria; phylum Pseudomonadota; class Alphaproteobacteria; order Rhizobiales; family Methyloligellaceae; genus Methyloceanibacter. The sequence goes on along the minus strand of DATFVO010000344.1, from coordinate 1,190 downwards.
GACGGAGGGGCTCGAGCCGGCGGATCGAGCGCCACAGCGTCTCCTCCATGGCCGCGGTCTTAGGTGGGAAGAACTCGAATGATACGTCGATCGCGCCGCGGCCAAGAAAGCGGCTCTTATGTTCGGTGGATGCAAGCATCACGCGGCGACCTCCACTTTGGTACCAACTTTCTTCTTCTTTGCCGCGACAGGCTTCAGGCCAAGCCAGAGCGACACGGTGAGTTTGCCCTGAGCGGGCTCGGGTGCGAGCTCGCTGAAGCGCTCGAGCGTGAGCCCCGCGCCTTCGAACAAGCGGCCAAGCTGATCGCGGGCAAAGCCGAGCCGCCTATGTGCAGACTGCTCGCGCAGGAATTCAAGCTCATGCGGGGCAAAGTCGACCACCAGCAACTTGCCGCCGGGTTTGAGCAGCCGGGCGGCTTCTGCGATCGCTGCCGAAGGATCGTCGAGGAAATGCAGAACCTGGTGCAGCACGACGGCGTCGGCTGCGCCATCGGGCAACGGCACATTGTAAAGATCCCCGTGGCGGACTTGCGCATGGTGCAGTCCCCCCCGCTCGAGCTTCATGCGCGCGTAGGCCAGCATGGCGTGATTGAGATCGAAACCGAGCGCTCGTAAGGCACGGGTACCGAACAGCTCCAGGATGCGGCCGGTGCCGGTGCCGAGGTCGACCAGTAGATCGAATGGCCCCTGCCCAAGCGCCTCATCCATGGCCGCTTCGACTTGACTCTCGGCGACATGGAGCGCGCGAATGTTGTCCCATTCGCTCGCATGCGCCATGAAATAAGCCTGGGCCGCCTCTGCGCGCGCCTTCTGCACCGCGGCCGCACGCGCGCGGTCGCGGGCAAGAGTGAGATCGGCCTGATCGAGACTCGCGACGATGGCGCTCGCAATCGCAGCTTCGGCGCCAGAGTCGGCGAGACGGAAGAATACCCACGAGCCCTCGCGGAATCGTCTGATGAGTCCAGCCTCGGCCATCAGCTTCAAATGCCGGCTGATGCGGGGCTGGCTCTGGCCTAGGATCTGGGTGAGATCCTTGACATTCAGTTCGCCATTCGCGAGCAGCGCCAGAATGCGCAGGCGCGTTGCCTCGCCGGCAGCGCGCAGTGCAGCTAGGCTTTGGACGCGGGACAGGCGGGGCGAGGCACTGCGAGCATCCTGGGCATCTGACATAAAGATATGTTTATATCTTC
>DATFVO010000343.1:0-4273 GCA_035260265.1 Methyloceanibacter sp. | reverse complement strand
TCCAGCCGGCAAGCACGCCTGCACCGAAGGCGCCATCAGCACCGCCGCCGGAAATAGCCAGGAAGCTCACCACCGGCCGGCCGTTCTCCCTCGGCAACTTGCGCCCGGATGCACGGACTTGCGCCCACTTCTCCTTGGCCATGGCGTCGACGTTGGGAGGAGGCACGTCGCCCCAAAAGCGGATGTTCTCTCCGCCCATGCCAACCACTGTGGCTTCGTTCTCCATCGCCAGCGGGACAGGATTGCGCGGAAGCGATGCGCAGGCGGCGAGGCTTAACGCCACCGCACCGTACCACAAAAGACGACGTAACCCCCGCACGCGCACCAAGATCCCTCATCGTTTGGGCACGTAATAGCAATCGGTCAATCTACCAGCAACGAGGCCGCTTTACGGCGCCCCCGAAGGCCAAAAAGGTTCAACCGCCGGTTGTCAAAGCGTTTAGTGCTGATCCTCGACCTTCTTCCAGCCCGCGTCAGGGTCGAACGTCTCGATGTTGCGCGCGATCTTTTCGGTGCGCAGACCGAGGTCTCTCTGGAACACGGTGCCGTCTTGATTGACCACGAAGGTCATGATGCCGGAATTGCCATATTCGGCGGGGTAGGCGATCAGCCCGAAGCCGCCGATCATCTTGCCGTTGACCATGTAGTCGTAAGCGCCGCCCTGGGCGCGAGCGCCTTGGCGCTTGAGGATACGATAGTAGTAGCCGTGATAGGGGATTGGCGTCTGCCCAACCTTGTAGCCTTCGGCGGAGGCTTTGGCGGCGAGATCGCCCAACGGGCTTGGCGTCTCCCCTTCGGCGGTCGGCCAATAAAGTCCATCCTTCTTGCCAGGACTGCTCACGATGCGCTGGGCGTAGACATGCGGACCGAGACCGTCAGGATCGAGCGATGCGTATTCGTTCTGCGCCTGGACATAAGCGAGCATGACTTGGATCGCGGCGAGCTCGTTCCGGCCGATGCGGCGGCGAAGGATCTCGTCGAGCCCGGCCCCGGTGCCGAACTGCCAGCCTTCATGCTTGCGCACGAGCGGAATTGGGAAGGGCCAATCGTCGTCGCCGATGACAAGGGTGGCCTGGTCGAGACTGTCCCGGATGATCGAATGCTTCGTGACATAAGCCGTGACAAATTTTTCGCGGGCTGCACGATCGGCAACTGGGTCGCCGGAGCTGACAATCTGCTGTCCCTTCGGCCCGAACACTTTTAGGAGCTCTTTCTTGTCTTCGGCCTTGGCGGCGTCGATCAGGGCCGTCACTGCGTCTTCGGTGCTGCTGAAGCGCTCCTGCGCTGAGGCGGCGATGGACCCAACGACAAGCGTCGCACCGAGAATGAGCAAGCCTAACCTTTGCATCGTCCGCCTCACGGTCCTACCGGTCCAGTGCCAGCCACTCTTTCCAGGTCATGAATTTCAGCCCGAGACGATCATAGTTGACCCTCAAATACCCGTCGGGGCCGCGCCAGACTGCGCCGGGTTCAACTTGCTGCACCTCCTGCGCCATGACGCCAACATAGGCGGTGCGATCGCTGCCCTTGTAGCGGAAGCGGTAGAGTTCGAGGCCATTGTCGAGCCGCCCCAGCGGGACGATGTCTTGCTTGAGGCGGATGTCGGAACGACGCCCGCCACCGCGCCCACCGCCTCCGCGCCCGCCGCCTCCGCGATGACCGCCGCCGCCCATCTGACGTCCGCCGCCTCCGCCTCCGCCGACACGCTGGCCACCGCCGCCTTTTCTCACCTGGGGGCCGCCACCGCCCTTGGGTCTGGCCATCTCACGCGGGCTGCGGTCGCCGAGGCTCGCCTGTCCGCGCTCTGAATAATCGCGTGCCTTCTTGCCATCGCTTGCGTCGAAGGCGTTAGGCTTGGACTTTGGTTGGGGCTTGCCGACATTTGGTTTCTTGCCCTCGAGCGAAGCCTGTTTGCCTTGCCCGCCCTTGTTCTTGCCGAGATCAGGCCGGCTCTCACCGGGACCCTTGCCAAGGTCCGGACGTTTGTTGTCTCCCGGACCTTTGCCGAGATCGGGGCGCTTGTTGTCTCCGGGACGTTTACCGAGATCCGCGCGCTCGCCGCCGCCTGGGCCTTTTTTGTCGGGCTTCAGGACCTGCTCGCCGCTCCGCCCGCGATAGTCGAGCTTGCGATCCGCAGATTTGACGGCATCCTTGCCGAATTTGTTCTGCACCTGCTTGTTGTTATAGCTCACGCCCTTGCGGTGTTGAGGGTTGTGCTCCCAGTTACCGGTCTTCACGTTGTTTCTGTCGACGTGCTTGTTGATGTTCACGTTCTTATCGATGTCGACGTTAATGTTGCCGTGCCCCCAATCGCAGTTGTCCCAAATGGCATTGCCAATGGCGAAGGCGGAACCCCAGGCGATGCCGGTTGCGATGGCGCCGCCGACGACCCAGCCTGGGGCAGGCGGGAAGTAATAAGGTGGATAGGAAGGATAGTCCCAGCTGCCATAGACCACCGACGGCTCGTAATAGGGGACGTACACCGCCTCCGGCGAGGTCGGCTCGATGACGATGACCTGCTTGTTGTCGGCTTCCTTGGTGACCGTGACCTTCTGCTCTTTGGTTGTCTTCAGCTTGCCGTTGGCTTCCGCTTTTGAACGCAGGCGCTGGACCGCGTCCATCACGTCGGCTTGTTGCGCCAGCACTGCGTCGCCGAGTTTTTGGGTCCATTCGAGATCGTCGTTCATCATGGCGAGCACGGTCGGCGTCGCCACCAAGGCCTTGACACTCCCATCCCAATTTTGATTGGCGAGCGCGTCGTCGAGCTTGTCGCCCTTCAACGACTTGTTGGCTTTTGCCCAGCGGTCGGCCTGCACCACCTCGAGCGGATAGGTGGAAGCCATCAGCACCTGGGCAAGCAGCGCATCGGGATAGAGCGCGATCGGCGCGACGAGCGCATCAAGCTCGCCTTGGCTGAGGGTCTGCTGCTGGGGCGCCGTAGTGTCGGTGGCGGAAGCCTCGCCCTCGGCAAGCGCCGGCCAGGACAACAGCGCGGCGATGGCTGCGATTGCTAGAGTTGCGACGTACCGCATTGACGTAGCTCCCCGACCACGAACTCAAGCCATCAGGTCTGTTATGATTGGTCAAAAAAAAGGCAATAATCGGGTTTGTCCAAACCTTTCAATTCCGTAGTTCCGCAAGAAGGGTGGTTGCAGCTTGAAGATCCGGCGTTTTAAACCCTTGCGTGAACTTAGCTAGGGCTTCGGAAAGCTTTGCTTGCGCTTCGCTTCCACGGTTCTGTTCGCGATGGAGGCGCGCAAGACTGATGGCGCTCCTGAGCTCAAAGGCCGTGCTCTGCTGCGCCCTGGCAATTTCGATCGATCGGCGAAAGTGAACCTCTGCCCGATCAGGGCTTCGGCCTTCGCTCAGCGCGATCTCGCCCTTGAGGCGGTGAAGCTCCGCCTCATGGCAGCGGTCCCGGCTTTCCTCCGCTACGGCGAGCGCCTTGTTGAGCGCGTTGTCGGCATCTTTCAAACGCTTCGAGTCGATCAGCGCATTCCCGAGAAGCCCAAAATAATAGGGCAGGGCGAGTGCCGCGCCGGTGCCCCGATAGGCGTCGAGACCCTTTATCAACCCAGGGAGCGAAGCTTTGGCATGTCCTCGTAGCAGCAAGGCCGCCGCTTCGTAGACCAGCCCGGTCGCGTGGAACAGCGGAAACCCCTGATCTGCCGCGAAGCGTATTTGCTCACCGCTCGCCGCAAGGACATCGGTCGGCAGACGGAGATATTGATAGAGCCAGTTTGTGTGGTGTAGCGCATAGGCGAGGCTGAACGGATGCTCGATCGAGCGCGCGAGCTCAAGCATCTCGCGGTTTACCTTGAGCGCCTCTTCGGGAAAACCGAGATGCCACAGGGTCAGAGCGAGATAGCAGCGATGCGTCACCCCGGCATGCTCGCCGACCCTGACCGCCCACATGCGCGTCCGCTCCTGATCATCGTCATAGCGCTCAAGAGCCGTCTCATATTGCTGCCGAGCGCCGACAAAATCGCCGCGGTAATAGAGCGTCACGCCCATGAGAAATAGTGCCTCCATCCAGACGCCAGGGTCCTCCAGTTTCTTGGCGTGGTCGATAGCCTCGCTGGCGAGCTGCAAAGAGAGATCCATTTCGCCGCGCACGATGCGCCAGGCGAAATTGCCCCACACCATGGCGAATTGCTGGTGCGGCTCACCGATCTTGTCGCAAAGAGCCCGCGCGCGTTGGAACACGGGTCCAACTTCGGGCGAGGCGTAGCCACGCACGGCGATATAGGCGGTTCCGAGCGGGTTCAAAACC
>DATFVO010000342.1:0-14174 GCA_035260265.1 Methyloceanibacter sp. | reverse complement strand
TCCGGTGCGCAAGGTATCGTACCGCGTAGAGAACACCCGCGAGGGCCAGATCCTCGACTACGACAAGCTCACCATGGACATCGAGACCGACGGCTCGGTGAAGCCGGAGGATACCGTGGCTCTCGCCGCACGTATCGTGCAGGACCAGCTCTCGGTGTTCGTCAATTTCGAGGAGCCGAAGAAGGAAGTCGCTCTCGAGCGCCAGCCCGAGCTCGTGTTCAACGCCGCACTGCTTAAGAAGGTCGACGAACTCGAGCTCTCGGTGCGCTCGGCCAACTGTCTCAAGAACGACAACATCGTCTATATCGGCGACCTGATCCAGAAGACCGAGGCCGAGATGCTCAGAACGCCGAATTTCGGCCGGAAGTCGCTGAACGAGATCAAAGAGGTGCTCGCCTCGATGGGACTCCATCTCGGCATGGAAGTATCGGACTGGCCGCCCGAGAATATCGAGGAGCTCGCCAAGCGCTTCGAGGATCATTACTGATCTCGGGTTCAGTCGACCGGAGGGAGACATGAGGCATCGCAATCAGGGCCGTAAGCTCAATCGCACCGCGAGCCATCGCGGCGCGCTGCTCGCGAGCCTCGCCGTCGCGCTGATCAAGCACGAGCAGATCGCAACCACTCTGCCCAAGGCGAAGGAGCTCAGGCGCGTCACCGACCGGCTGATCACGCTAGCGAAGCGCGGCGATCTCCATGCGCGCCGGCTCGCCGCCGCCCGCGTCAGGGACGAGGCCATGGTGGCGAAGCTGTTCGAGACGCTCGGGCCTCGTTATGCCGCCCGTCCCGGCGGCTATACGCGCGTGCTCAAGGCCGGATTCAGATATGGCGATTCGGCGCCGATGGCAGTCATCGAGTTGATCGACCGCGATCCAGAGGCGCGCGGGAAGGATTCGGGCCCGGTGCAGACCGAAGGCGAAGGCGACAAGGCCGCCGCCTAGTTAGCCAGGACATTTCTGACGTTCGAATAGAACGCGCCGCTATAGCGGCGCGTTTCTCGCTTAATTCACGTTTCTCGCTTAATTCTTGTCGTCTTCGTCTTGGTCCTTTTGGGCCTGGCCGGGATGCTTCTTGTCCCAAGCTTCGATGGCAGCTTTCTTGATGCCCTTCACGCCGTCGGCAAGAATTCCGGTGATAACCTTCTTGGCTTCGGCGTCGCTCGCGCCATTGGCATCGAAGTCTGACTGCCAAAGGATGACCGAGCGATCCGGCTCGTCATCCACCTCGAGCCAGAGCTTCGACTTGTAATTCTTCACCGGCAGCGGGCTCTCGACGATCTCGTAGGTGTAGGCCGTGTCCTCGGTGCCGGTTAGCTTCTCCTTGATCTTGCCGCCATCCTTCAACGAGAGCGTGCGGAAGGTCACGTCGCCTTCTTTGATCTCCTCGCAACTGGCAACCGCGGGGTGCCAGTCTTTGATCGCGCAGAAGCCGCCGACCACTTGCCAAATTTCCGGCGGAAGACCCGGGGCTTCCGTTCTCTTCTTGACCGTGATCGCGTGGGCCGAGCCGGTTGCGACAAATACGGCCAGCCCCGTGACCAGGGCCAGTTTTATGATACGCATGCGTTTCTCTCCAAAGATTGTAACGTTGACTGTGCCAAACACGCCCGCCGGCATCTTAGTAAAAGTTGGGGGACGGGCAAGGCAACAACACCGGGATGATTTATCCCTGGGCCCTTGAATCTGACTGCGGGAAAGCCAGTTTCTCCCTACCTACGGTTGGGCTATAGCCTTCCCGGACTTGGTTTGCGACAGGGCCCGATCGGGGCAGCTAGACCTATGACACCCTCAACGACCGGAAATTTCGCCGCGCTGCTTGTCACCATTGCGTTGCTGACGGCACTATGTGCGCCAGCGCTCGCCCAGCAACGCACTGTTCCAGAGAGCCCCGTCGCGATCAAGCAGTCCTTCGCGCCGGTGGTGAAGAAGGCGGCGCCTGCCGTCGTGAACGTCTATGTTCAGCATAGGGTCGAGCAGACCGTCTCGCCTTTCCTGGATGATCCGTTCTTTCGCCAGTTCTTCGGTGACAGCTTCGGCATTCCGCGCGAGCGCATCCAGAACTCGCTCGGCTCTGGCGTGCTCGTGAGCCCCGAGGGCCTCGTGGTGACAAACAACCACGTCATTCAGGGAAGCGGCGAGGCCGAAATCACCGTAGCGCTGTCAGATGGGCGCGAATTTCCCGCCAAGATTATTCTCAAAGACGAGCAGTCCGATCTTGCCATACTCCGCCTCGACGCCAAGGGCGTGCAGTTCCCTTCGATCGTTTTCAGCGACTCCGACACCCTCGAGGTCGGAGACCTTGTGCTCGCCATCGGCGACCCATTCGGTGTAGGGCAGACAGTGACAAGCGGCATCGTGTCGGCGCTGGCGCGCACCCAGGTCGGTATCTCCGACTATCAGTTCTTCATTCAGACCGACGCCGCCATCAATCCCGGCAACTCTGGTGGCGCGCTGGTCGACATGAACGGCAAGCTGGTTGGCATCAACACCGCGATCTTCTCCCGCAGCGGCGGCTCGCATGGCATCGGCTTTGCCATTCCCTCCAACATGGTGCGGCTGGTAGTTCAGGCTGCGCTCAAAGGTGGCAAGGTGCAGAGGCCTTGGCTCGGCGCGTCGCTCCAGCCGGTCACGCCCGATATTGCCGACTCGCTCGGGCTCACCACGCCCTCCGGCGCGCTTGTGAGCAACGTCCGCGCCGACGGTCCCGCCGCGCGGGCAGGACTCCATGCTGGCGACGTTGTGGTCGGCGTCGACGACAAGCCGGTGCAGGACCCGCACGCCTTCCAGTACCGCTTCGTCACCAAGGGCATCGGCGGCCAGGCCAATCTCAGTGTGTTGCGTAAAGGGCAGAAGCTTACCACCACCATCTCGCTGATTGCGCCAGTCGAGGACCCGCCGCGCGATGCGCGCGATCTCGATGGCCACCATCCGCTCACCGGCTGCAAGGTCGCCAACCTCTCTCCGGCCGTGGCTCAGGAAATCGGCATGGACGACGATACGCGCACCGGCGTGGTCGTGCTTGAGGTGAAGGACAAGACGCCTGCGGCCCGCATTGGGGTCAAGCGCGGCGACATCGTCGTGGCGATCAACAACGAAAAGGTGAAGTCGGTCGCGCAGCTCGTGACCGCGCTTGAAAGCGCCGATGGTGGCTGGCGCTTGTCGGTCGAGCGTGACGGCAAGGTGTATAACCTCGCCATCCAAGGCTGAGCATGAAAAAGGCCGCAGCCACTTTGTTCGAAGCTGCCGGACTCGCCGAGAGCGCGCCGCGGCCGCTTGCCGATCGGCTGCGGCCGACCTCGCTCGACGAGGTGATCGGCCAGGATCATCTTCTCGGCGAGCACGGCATGTTGCGCCGCATGGTCAAGGCCGGGCGGCTCTCATCGGTGATCTTCTGGGGCCCGCCGGGCACTGGCAAGACCACCGTGGCGCGGCTGCTCGCTGAGGTGACGGACCACCACTTCGAGCAGCTCTCGGCCATTCATTCCGGCGTCTCGGATTTGCGCAAAGTGTTCGACGCGGCGAAAGCGCGGCGCGAGGAAGGACGCGGTACGCTGCTCTTCGTCGACGAGATCCATCGCTTTAACCGCTCACAGCAGGATGCCTTCCTTCCGCATATGGAGGATGGCACCATCATCCTGGTTGGCGCTACCACTGAGAACCCATCTTTCGAGCTGAACTCCGCACTTCTGTCGCGCGCGACGGTGCTGGTGTTCAGACGGCTCGACGACGCTGCGCTCGAGCAGCTGCTTCAGCGCGCGGAAGCGCACGAAGGCCGCAAGCTGCCGCTAACGCAAGATGCCCGCGAGGCACTCATCAGCATGGCCGACGGCGACGGCCGCGGCGCCATCAACCTCGCCGAAGACGTATTTCTTGCCGCCGCGTCTGGCGCCAAGACACCGCTTGACCGCGGGGCTCTGGTCGCACTGGTGCAGCGGCGGGCGCCGATCTACGACAAATCGCAGGACGGCCATTACAATCTGATCAGCGCGCTGCACAAATCGGTGCGCGGCTCAGACCCGGATGCTTCGCTCTATTGGCTCGCCCGCATGCTCGCTGGCGGCGAGGACCCTCTCTATATCGCACGCCGTCTCGTGCGCATGGCGGTCGAGGATATCGGGCTTGCCGACCCGAACGCCCTGGTGCAGGCAATCGCCGCCAAGGACACTTACGACTTTCTCGGAACACCCGAAGGCGAGCTTGCGCTCGCCCAGGCCACCATCTACCTCGCTACCGCGCCGAAATCGAATGCGGGATATGTAGCGTTCGGCCTTGCCTCGCACGCGGTGGAGGAGGGCGGCTCCCTGCTTCCGCCGAAGCATATCCTCAACGCTCCGACTAGGCTCATGAAGCAGGAGGGCTATGGCCGCGGCTATGCCTACGACCATAACGAAGAAGAGGCGTTCTCAGGCCAGAACTACTTCCCCGACGGCATGGAGCGGCAGACCTTCTACGCGCCAACGAGCTACGGCTACGAAGCCGAGGTGAAGCAGCGGCTCGACCGCTGGGCCAAGCTCCGCAGGGAGCGCTCGAAGGCTTAAGGCGTATCGCTAGGACCGCTTTCGCCGTAGCGGATGACCTTGACTTTTTCGGTTGTGACGAGGGCGCTGCCCATCATCGGCTCGATGGCGGCGACGAATTGGTCGATCTTGTCCTCGCTGTCCACAATCTCGATGACAAGGGGCAGGTCCTGCGAGAGACGCAACACCTTGGTCGTATGCAACCGGCTCGAGTGACCGAATCCCATCGGCCCGCGCAGCACCGTTGCGCCGGCGAGGTGCATCTCGCGCGCTTTAAGCACGATTGCCTCGTAGAGCGGCTGGTGGTCTGCCTTGTCATCCTCGCCGATGAAGATGCGGAGCAGCACGGCGTCGCGTGTGAGCGGCATGGTCAGATCCACCTCATGGCGTTGATGGACATGGCAAGTATATGCCCGAGCCAGACCGCGAGCAGGCAGAGCACGACCGAGCCGATAATGTTGCCGCCCGCCTGCAGCCACTCTCCGTCATTGGCGAGATTGAGCGTCTGCAGGCTAAACGACGAGAAAGTGGTGTAACCGCCGCACAGGCCGATCATGACGAACTGGCGCACGGTGGAGCTTGCGAAGATGCGGCCGTCCGGCCCTGTCAGGGTGGCGAAAAAGCCGATGATTGAGAGAGCCTGTGATATTCACCAACAGCGTGCCCCAGGGAAAAGTCTCCCCCAACATCCGCGCGGCAAACCCAGTGCACCAGTAACGTGCCATGCCTCCAAGCGCGCTGCCGACCGCAATCCAAAGATACATTGGCATAGGAAATCAGTTCTCCCTTAGCGAGGTTGAAGGGCCGGTCGCGAACCGGAGTGCGCCTTGTCACTTTGCCACGAGCACGGGACAGGGCGAGAGGTCGACCAGCCGGTCGGCACGCGTTCCCAGGACACGCTCATAGAAGGTCGAGTGGCCAGTGGCTCCGATCACGAGCAGGTCGGCGGGAAGATCCCCAGCCAGCATGATGATGTCGCGCACGGGATGGCCGGTGACGATATGAGTGACGAGCTTGACGCCTTTCTCTTCGGCCAACTGTTCGGCGCGCCGCACAATTGGGCGGTAGCGGCGGTCCGCAAACCGTTTCTCCTCTCTCACCTCGCCGATGATCTCGGGGAACTCCGAGATCTCCTCGACGCAAATCATGTGTAATTCAGCGCCTGATAGCTTGGCGAGATCGAGCGCAAGCACGAGCGCCTTGTCGGCGCCAGCCGAGCCGTCATTGGCTTGAAGAATCGTCTTGTACATTGGCGATGTTTTCTTCCGTTAGGCCGAATGATTGACGGCGTGGGCAGGCTCGATCGCGAGCCTTCCGCCTTTGATGGGCTCGGCGGCGGACTCGGCTTCGGGCTTGGGCATGAGATGCCGCGGCAAATAGAAGGCATTGGCGATGACCGTGGGGATCACGGCGCTCGCGATCACGGCTGCAACCAGAGCGGAATATTGCCCCTGGTCGATGATGCCATGCGACAGGCCGAACAGCGAGGATATGGTGCCGAAGGTGAGGCCGGTGGACATGAGCAGCGTGGTATAGGCCGCTTCGCGGTTCGGTGCCTTGTAGAACTTCGTCACCGGATAGACGCCAACGATCTTCGAGGCCACTTTGACGATCAGGAAGAAGATGAAGGCGAAGGGCGCGGCGATCAGCGCGGGAATCGAGACGAACGATCCGGCTCTAATGAAATAAAAGGGCGTAAGTAGCCCGAAAGTGAGCGTCCTCAATCTGCGGACGAGGATCTGATCCTTGCCGACGGTCCCGGCCAGCACCATGCCGATGAGATAGGCGGGAAGGACCGCTTCGCTGTCGGCCCAGGTGGCAAGCGCTCCCATGCCGAGAAGACAAAGGAGGAGGAATTTCGTCTCGAGCTCTGAAGGCCGACTGCCATAACGGGCGAAGAAACGTGGCGTGACGAAAGGCAGGAGGCCAAAGACCACGATGCCGACGCCGAGAAAGACCAGAGTCTTGAAGGTGAAGGGCGCGAAGATCAGCCCTAGCGCCACCACGGTACCGAGGTCTGTGACGAAACAAGCGGCGAGCACCGTCTTGCCGTATTCGGTGGTGTTGAAGCCGAATTCCAGCATCACCGCATAGACCACGGCGACCGAAGTCGTGGACATGGCGACGCCGGCGAGCCAGCTCGGCATGGGGTCCCAGCCAAGCACGTAGTAGGCGCCCGCCGCACAGCCGAGAAACGGAAAGAAGAAGCTCGCGAGCCCAACCGCGGTGGCTTCCTTCCATTTCAGTCTGAACACGGCGGGATCGAGCTCGGCGCCGGCGAGGAAGGTGAGGACAATGGCGCCAAGCCCGGACAGAAATTTGATCCAGGTTTCGTCGGTGCCGAGGATCGCCGAACCGACAGCGGCGCCGATGATGAGCTGGGCGATCGTGCCGACGACGATCTCCGATAGTGCCGTCGAGATGCGGAGCCATATGGAGAGAAGGGAGGCAATGAGAGCCAGTCCCAGCCACAGCGCAGCCAGTGCCCAAATACCAGTCATGGTCCGTGCCTCCACGGTTCGAGCGTCCGCGGGAGATTGGGTCAGGCGGTTGGGGCAAAATAAAACCCGCCTGGCGGCGGGCTTGCGGACTTAAGCTCCCACCGCATAACACTTATGCGGTAGGAGTCATTAGCGCAGCGGCGGTTCAGGGGGACTCCATCCCCTTCAGCACTTGGCAGGAATGTAAACAGGAATTCACGCCGATCAAGGCCTATTGCAGGTCATCTCGCCCCACATTTGTGGGCTTGCCGAATTGGCGGGAGAGAGCGGGCTCTAATGGCGGGAGTTGAGACGAAGGAGGTCAGCCGCGCCGATGACGGCATGCGGCTCGACCGCTGGTTCAAGACGCATTACGCCTCGCTGCCTCACAGTCGGCTCGAGAAGCTTCTGCGCACTGGGCAGGTACGGGTCGATGGCGGGCGCGCCAAGGCAAGCACGCGGCTTGCCGCCGGCCAGACCGTGCGCATCCCGCCGCTTTCCGATACGCCGCCTGCTCCGAAGCACGCTTTATCTAAGGCGGACCATGCTTTTCTCGTCTCCATCACGCTCCACGAGGACGACGACCTGCTGGTGCTCAACAAACCGTCGGGCATCGCCGTGCAGGGCGGCACCAAGACCACCCACCACATCGATCGTCTGCTCGAAGGCTTGGGCGACGGGCCCGAGACACGGCCACGCCTCGTGCACCGGCTCGACCGCGACACCTCGGGCGTGCTGGTAATCGCCAAGCGCCGCGCGGTTGCGGCCAAGCTCGGGCGCGCCTTCCAGACGCGCTCGGTGCGCAAGATCTATTGGGCGCTCCTGCATGGCGTGCCGAAACCGTCACAAGGCAAGGTCGATGCAGCCTTGGTGAAGGCCGGCGGCCCTGACGGGGACCGCGTGCGCAAGGCGAGGCCGGGGGAGAAGGACATTGCTCAGTCTGCGGTCACTCACTACTCGGTAGTGGACAGGGCAGGGCAGAAGGTCTCATTCGTCTCGCTCAAGCCAGTGACCGGGCGCCAGCATCAGCTCCGCGCCCACATGGCGATCATCGGGCACCCGATCCTCGGCGACGGCAAATACGAGGGGGACAAGAACCTGCCCGACGGCATCTCGAACAGGCTTTATCTGCATGCAAGGCGCATCAGTTTCCCGCATCCTTCAGGCGAGGGCGTGGTCGATATCACCGCGCCTCTGCCCGAGCATATGGCCAAGGCCTTTGCCCTGTTCGGCTTCGCCGAGCGGAACGGGGCCGACCAGGCTTGAGGCGCGTTATGATGGCGGGAAACGGGCCCATCAGGAGGCAGCCTTCGATGCATGCAAAACCGAGCTGGTTTGCGCGCTTTGCGCATTATATTGCTACAGTTACAGGACGCTCCGTCGCCTTCTTTCTGGCGGTCGCGACGATCGTGATCTGGGGATTGACCGGGCCGGTTTTCGGCTACAGCGACACGTGGCAACTCGTCATCAACACCGCGACGACGATCGTTACCTTCCTCATGGTGTTCGTGATCCAGAATACGCAGAACCGCGACACCGCAGCCATGCACATCAAGCTCGACGAGCTGATCCGCGTGACGCAGAAGGCGCGCAACGTCCTGCTCGATCTCGAAACGCTTGACGACGGAGAGCTGGAAAAGCTGAGAGAGGATTACATAAGACTCGCCCAGGAGGAGATCCCGCGCCATCTGGAGCGGCGCCGCGCCAGGCCGAGCGAGACCTAACGGCGACAAGCGGGAGAAGCCACATGAAATCTTCAGGTGCCGTGGCGGGGCAAGGCGCAAGAACTGCGAGTCTGCCCAAGCGCTTCTACAAGGATGTGGCGATCAAGGACGAAGGGAGCGGGGCGGCTTCCCTTCTGCTCGACGGCAAGCCGGTGCGCACGCCAGCCAAGGCGCATCTCGCATTGCCAACGCGCGCACTCGCCGAGGCGGTGGCCGAGGAGTGGCGCGTACAACAAGACCGCATCGATCCTCTGACCATGCCGCTGACCAAGCTCGCCAACAGCGCGATCGACGGGGTGAGAGGCCGGGAGCAGGCGGTCATCGACGACATCGCGAAATATGCCGGCTCCGATCTGCTCTGTTACCGGGCCGAAGGGCCAAAGACATTGGTCACTTTCCAGACCAAGCATTGGGACCCCGTGCTTGCCTGGGCCAAGGCTGCGCTCGATGCGCCGCTCGCCCTCGCCGAGGGCATCGTGCATGTGGCGCAGCCCAAAGCTTCACTCGATAGCGTCAGGCGTGCGCTCGAGGGTCTCGATCCTTTCGGCCTTGCCGCGCTGCACGTGATGACCGCGCTCACCGGCTCAGCCCTGCTAGCGCTCGCCGTGGCGAAGGGGAAGCTCACGCCGGAGGAGGCGTGGCAGGCAGCCCATGTCGACGAGGACTTCCAGATCAGCCAATGGGGCGAGGACGCCGAGGCCGCCAAGCGCCGGGCGCAGCGGCGTCGCGACTTCGACGCGGCAGCGCGACTGCTCCAGATGCTACCAGCGGTTATTGCCGGACGTGGTGACGATCTTGGTCCAGGGTCCTGCCGACCCTGATCGAAGCAGAGCGAAACAAGCGGCGTCTCCGGCAACGGCCAGGAGCCCGCGCCGCGTCAGGTGAAGTTTTACTATGGGGGGTGCTCCCTCGTTAGCGGCCCGCGATTATTCGCCAATTTTGACAATGATTTAGCAGTCGGCAGGCACGGTGCCGCATGCGGCGTCTCATGCCGGCATGGCCTTGCAGCGTCGGATTTCCGGCCATTTGCGGCGCGCAACCCCCATGCTATTCACCGTCACCGGCGCGTCACATGGGAGCAGGCTGATGAAGGAAGTCCTGGAAGAGCTTGAAATCCGCCGCGACAAGGCAAGAGCCGGCGGCGGCCAGGCCCGCATCGACGCCCAGCATAAGCGCGGCAAGCTCACCGCGCGGGAGCGCCTGGACCTCCTGCTCGACGAAGGCTCTTTCGAGGAGTTCGACATGTATGTCGAGCACCGCTGCATCGATTTCGGCATGGAACAGACCCGCGTGCCGGGCGACGGCGTGGTCACCGGCTGGGGCACCATCAATGGCCGCGTCACCTATGTGTTCGCTAAGGATTTCACCGTGTTCGGCGGCTCGCTGTCGGAAGCGCACGCCAACAAAATGATCAAGATCCAGGACATGGCACTACAAAATCGCGCGCCGATCATCGGTCTGTTCGACGCTGGCGGCGCGCGCATCCAGGAGGGCGTTGCTGCGCTCGGCGGCTATGGCGAGGTTTTCCTGCGTAACGTGCTGGCTTCCGGCGTGATCCCGCAGATCAGCCTGATCATGGGCCCTTGCGCCGGCGGCGACGTCTATTCGCCGGCCATGACCGACTTCATCTTCATGGTGAAAGACACCTCCTACATGTTCGTCACCGGTCCCGACGTGGTGAAGACGGTGACCAAGGAGGAGGTGACGGCCGAGCAGCTCGGCGGCGCCGTGGTGCACACCACCAAATCGTCAATTGCCGACGGGGCCTATGAAAATGACGTGGAGGCGTTGCTGCAGATGCGGCGGCTGATGGACTTCCTGCCGTCGAGTAACCTCTCCGGCGTGCCGGAGTTGCCAACGCGCGATCCGTGGGACCGCGATGAGCCGTCGCTCGACACGCTGATCCCCGACAATCCGAACAAGCCTTACGACATCAAGGAGCTGATCCATAAGGTCGTGGACGAGAGCGACTTCTTCGAGATCCAAGAGGCCTTCGCTCGCAACATCGTAGTGGGCTTCGCCCGCATGGAAGGGCGCACCATCGGCATCGTCGCCAATCAGCCCATGGTGCTCGCCGGCGTGCTCGATTCAGACGCCTCGCGCAAGGCCGCGCGCTTCGTCCGCTTCTGCGATTGCTTCAATATTCCGATCGTCACCTTCGTCGATGTGCCCGGCTTCCTGCCCGGCACCGACCAGGAATATGGCGGGCTGATCAAGCATGGCGCCAAGCTCCTGTTCGCCTTCACCGAGGCGACCGTGCCGAAGGTCACGGTGATCACGCGCAAGGCCTATGGCGGCGCCTACGACGTCATGTCGTCGAAGCACATCAGGGGTGATGTGAACTATGCCTGGCCGTCGGCCGAGATCGCGGTAATGGGGGCCAAAGGCGCGGTCGAGATTCTGTATCGCGCTGAGCTGTCGGATCCCGCCAAGATCAAGAAGCGCATCGACGAATATCAGGCGCGCTTCGCCAACCCCTTCGTCGCCGCCGAGCGCGGCTATATCGACGAGGTGATCATGCCGCACGGCACGCGCAAGCGCATCGCCCGCGCGCTGCAGATGCTGCGCAACAAGCACCTCGCCAACCCGCCCAAGAAGCACGACAACATCCCGCTGTGACGCGGCCAATCCTCAGTCCTGCCGAGGCGCTCGGGCTCTCCGGCGCCACGCTTGAAGCGCGGATCAGGCGTGCCGCAAATCACGTCAGCGATGCGACCTTCGCCCGGATTGCCTCACGCCTGCTCGAAGACGCGCGCGCCAACGAGATGATCTACGAGCATGAGGGCGTGCAGGAGCCGGTCCGCCTCATGCTGCGCCCGCTGCTCGTCATGCAGGAACAGCTCAGCTATCTCCATCACGTCTGTCTTCAGCTGATCGAGGCGCTGAAGCGGCTGCCAGACCTCTATCTGCAAGACGAGCGGATCAGGAAAATCGTAGCGATCACGCCGGACGAAGGGCGCTGGTTCCGGGCTACTTGGACACGCGAACACTCGCGCTTCAACTCGATCTACGGCCGACTCGATGCGGTGTGCGATTTCACGGGCGCCGGCTGGCAGGACTCGCTCCATTTCATGGAACCGAATCTTACCGGCGTCGGCGGAATTCATTACGCCCCTATTGCCGAGCAGCTTGTCATGCGCAACGTCATGCCAACCTTATTTGCGCACGATCCGAGCCTCGTCATCGAACTGCCGCGGGACCAGCGCGAATTGTTTGTCCAGGTGTTGATCGATCATGCGCGCGCCATCGGGCGGGAGTCGTGCCAGCTTTGCTTCGTCGAGCCGAAATATGTGCATGAAGGGCCCGCCGAGCAGTCGGTGTTGAGCCAATTTCTCTCGCAGCGGCACGGTCTCACCATCGCCCATGCCGATCCGCGCGAGTTGCGCGTGGAAGGGCAGGAGGTCTTCTACCAGGACGTCAAGATCGACGTCGTCTACCGCGATTACGAGCTGCGCGAGCTGATCGATTTGGAGAGGGAGACCGGGCGCTCGCTCGAGGCAATGCGGCTCCTGTTCCGGCAGAATCGCGTCGTCTCATCACTTGTCGGCGACTTCGATCACAAGAGCGCCTTTGAGATCCTGACTGATCCCGTGCTCAGCGAGCAGTATTTCGGTGCCGACGACCGCAGACTGTTCCGGCGCCATGTCTTGTGGACCCGACTCCTGGCGGATCGGCGCACGACACTGCCCCACGACAAGGAAGGCGACCTGCTCGAATATGCTAGCGTGAACCGCGAACTGTTGGTCCTGAAACCGAACCGCGCCTATGGCGGTACTGGAGTCATGATCGGTCCGGCGACCGAGCAAACAGACTGGGAAGCGGCTTTGCAGAAGGCGGTGATTAGCGCGAACGATCCCGAAAATTCGTGGGTGGTGCAGACGGCGACGCGCCTTCCGGTGCACGAGTTCCCGGTCGTCGGTCCGGACGGCCGCGTCTTCGGCGAGCCGTTTTATGCGGTGATGGGTTTTGCCGCGACCGAGAATGGGCTCGGCACCGTTTGCCGGGTGTCTCAGAAGCAGGTCGTCAACGTCGCGCAACGCGGAGGGCTCGCTGCCGTGCTCGAGGCCGAGCCGCCGGCTGAGCTGCGCATCCCGAAACGTCCCATCAGCCGCGCCAAGGACTTGGAGCAGTCGCTTCGCGCGCAAATCTCGGAATTGCGCCATCTCGACCAGACGATCGCGCTGCTCGGTTGGGATGAGGAAACGGTGCTGCCGCCTGCGGGCCGCGCGGAACGAGGGCAGCAGCTTGCGACGCTGGAGGGCATTCGCCACAGATTGTTGGCATCGGACCTCCTTGGCGATCTGGTGGAGGACGTTGCCGCACAGTCTGATGGCAACGAACGGCTGGCACGCGAGCTCTTCCTGCTCCGGCGTTCGCGGCGTCAAGCTCTAGCGTTGCCCGAGGATCTCGTGCGCCATTTCGCCCATGCGAGATCGCAGGCGCTTGGTGCTTGGGAAGAGGCACGCAAGACGAGCGATTACGCCTTGTTTGCGCCGTCCTTTGAGCGGTTGGTCGCGCTGGTGCGAGAACGCGCGCAAGCGCTTGCGGGCCCGGGCGATCCTTATGATGCCCTGCTCGACGAGCACGAGCCCGGCATGAGCCGCGCTCGTCTCGATCCCGTGCTGGAGGAGGTGCGCAACGCTCTGGTGCCTCTGGTTCGCGCGGCCGATCCGCCCTCCGACGGAGTATTGCACGGACGCAAATTCGCTGAAGCCGAACAATGGGAGCTCAGCCGGCGATTGCTCGCGGCGATCGGCTTTGCCTTCGAGCGGGGGCGGCTCGACCGCTCGACCCATCCCTTCTCGCTTCTCGCGGGCTTAGACGACGTGCGTCTGACCATCAGAGTCGATGAGGGCAATGTCTCCGAAGCGGTGTTGGCTTCCCTTCATGAGGGGGGACACGGCCTCTATGACCAAGGTTTCGATCCCGACGATCGCGGCACGCTGCTTGCCGAGGCCCCCAGCATGGGTTTGCAAGAATCCCAAGCACGCCTATGGGAAAACCATATCGGCCGCGCACGCGCCTTCTGGGACTACGCGCTCCCGAGTTTGCAGAAATTGTTCCCCGAGGCGGTCGATGGCGTTGGCGCCGAGCCGTTCTATCGCAGCGTGAACCTGGTGCGGCCCGGAGTGAACCGCGTGGCGGCAGACGAAGTCTCCTATCATCTCCATATCGTGCTCCGCTACGAGCTCGAGGTCGCGCTGATCTCCGACTCCCTCAGCATTCGCGATCTGCCGCAGGTTTGGAACGAGCGCAGCACGTCATTGATTGGGGCAACGCCGATGACAGACCGCGAAGGCGTGCTTCAGGATGTGCACTGGTCGCTCGGCATGTTCGGATATTTCCCGACCTACACATTGGGCAGCCTTTATGCGGCGCAGCTCGCGGAAGCCTACGCACGTGAGCATCCCCTCGATGACGAAATCCGCCGCGGCGAATTTGGCGGCTTGCTCA
>DATFVO010000341.1:0-5662 GCA_035260265.1 Methyloceanibacter sp. | reverse complement strand
AGGTTGTTCCAGTCGTCGGACATCGAACCCCCGACGACCTTCAGGTGGCCGCGCAATTTTGACACATCATGGACGTGCACCTCGGGCTCAGACTTGGGCGGCTTCTTCGTGCTCATTCGCTATGTCCTCATGCTCGAATGCCCATGGCAGTGAGTGCCGCTATCGCGTCCGCCCGCCGCTCTTGATGCCAGGCGGGCCAGCATTCGGCGTGTAGCCATGTATGCGTCCCCGGCTCGGTCCCGAACGGCAGAAGGCGCCACCATCACGCCGTCGCGTGCCGTTGCTGATAGCGGCGCTGCAATTGCGCCCGGCGGGATGGGCGCTCAAGCACGCGATATCCCTTCCTCGCCCATCCGGCGCTCGATCCAAGGGGCTTCGCATTTGCGGTGCAGCCAGACGGGGCCGATCTCGTCGCCGAACGCGACCTCGTTGCCTCCCGGACGCCCGCACTGGGCGCAGATCACCTCGGTGCCCTTGCCAGTTTGGGTATGGAAATTTGCGTCCCTACCGTCCGCACCGTCCCAAACCTTATTTTTCAATGTGTTAAGCGGGACGGTAGGAGGGACGGTCGAGCCGCTACCGTCCGCAGCGTCGGCTACCGTCCGCACGAACTGCGCCGCGAAGCCATTTGCCGGATTGGATTTCGGCATGGGCGCGGACGATGCGGACGGTGCGGACGGTTCTGCCCCCGGCTTTTCTGGCATCGAAAGAGTCTGGATCGCGGTGATGTTGATGGTGCGGGTTCGTGCCCGTCCCTCCCGCCCGAAACCGATCTCGATGCCGATCTTGCGCAGAAAGGTTGCAGCCCGGCGCAGCCGGCCCGCTAACGCCCGAGGGCCATCAGGCCAAGTCTTGGACTTAGCAACTCGCTCACCCAGTACCTCTGCAAGGGCGCCCAGAAGGTCCGAGGCGGTTCCCGTCCACTCGGTCCGCGTCGCCATCAGGGCGCGCACCGCGGCACCGATCGGGTCGGCGTCGATGACGCCATCCACTGCCTCGTCGCGGTTGCCGCAATACGCCGACCAGAAAGTGCCGGCAGGCCACAATGCCCTCTCGCAGGCCGTGGTCCACAGCGCGAAGTCGGCCATGCGCGGCAGCTTGGGCAAGCGGGTCTCGGGCAGGCGCCTGAGACCCTCCACCACGGCGTCCAGCAGCACGCCGAGGATGCGCGGGCGTTCGGCCTCGAAAGCCGCCCAGAGTTCTGCCTCCGGCCGACGGCGCTCTTCGGGGATCGGTTGGAGCGTCAGGAACACGGCACGGTCGGCGAGGTCGGGCCGCGTGACGATGTCCTCGATCCCATTCAAAATCACCGGCCGCGCGGCATCGAACAGGACCTCGTCCTGGTCGGTATAGAGCTGGCGCACCGCGAAGCCGCCGCCGGTGGCAAGCCGGCATAGCGTGTCGGAAATCCAGGCGGGCAAGCCGGAGACATTGTCGAAGGCGAGCACATGGCTATTGCTGGCAGCGATGAACAGGTCGCGATCCTCGCGTGGCAGGGCCCGTAACGGCGCTGTGTTGGGATCGAGGAGCGCGCGCAGGATTGCCGAGAAGGTGGACTTCGCCGATCCCTGCTCGCCCGACAGCACGATGACCGGATAGGGACCGCGATTGCGCAAGGCGGCAAGCGCCCAGGCGACCACCAGCACGAAGTCAGCATCGGTCTTGACGTTGAGGAACGTGCGCAGCGTATCGACCGATCCGCCACTCACCGGCATCGGCAAGCTTTGCATCCCCGCCGCGCGGCGGAACCGCACCGGCGGATTATCGATCACCCGCCAGCCCGTGGTGTCGATCTCCACCGCGCGCCAGTTTTCGTCGCACAGGTCGAGGTAGAGCCGACCGTCAACCCCGCCCACGCGAACATGGACCATGCGTTCCGGCGCATCGAAATGCGCCTTCGCCTCGATCACGTTAAGCGCCGATTGAAGGGCCTCGGAACTCGGCGCGCCTTGCGTCGCCTCGAAGAAACTGCGCGCGAGCCAGCGGCGGAAGCCCTTGGCGCGGATCGCCCAGGTCTCCCGGTGGCCGTTGATATCGATGTCGGCGAAGCCCGTACCATCCGGCGCGTGGAACAGCTCGGCGGTTTGCGCAAGGTTGATCAGGATATCGGCCTGCGTCGGGCCGCGTCCTCCCGCTTCTCCGCTTTCCTCTGCGATCGTCTGGTCGAGTGCCGTCACCCGGCATCCAGACTTCTTCAATTGCGCCCGGAGAGCCTCGAACGCGGCGCGGTCGTCCCGCCTGAGTGCTGCGAGCCGTTCCAGAACCTCTGGCGTGAACGCGGCGCCGGGATCGGCGGTGGTCCTCTCGACGAGATCGTCCAGCGGGTTGCGAACTTCCTCGGCAGCGTTGATGGCGGCGCTGATCGGATCGCCATTGTCGACAACATCCGGCGTGCTCATCACATGCCCTCCTCGATGTGGGCAACGCCGGCTCTCAGGAGATCGTTGAAATCCATGCCCCGCGGCGGGCGAGCAATGCGCACGCGCCGGCCTTCGCGCTTCCAGCGCGCCAGGCACACGCCTGTGCCGCCGCTTCGCCGGGATCGTCGCCATCCGCCAGCACGATCACATTCCGCACCTCGCGCGGGAGATCAAGCGAGCGAAGGCCCGAGGTCGAAAGCGCCGCCCATGCGGCATGGTGGGTCGCCTGCATGGCCGCAAAGCAAGTCTCGATGCCTTCGCCGACCATCAGTAGCTCGCCCGGATCAGCGAGACGTACCGCTCCGCCGCGGCACGGGCCGAGCATCATCTTCTGTGGATCGACCGGCGCTTTCCCGTTGCCATCACTGCCGAGGAAGGTTCTGTGAACGGCAAGCGGCGTTCTGTCCGCGCCGTTCGTCACCAACGCCACCATCGCTGGCCACACGCCGCCCGAGGGATGTTTCAGCCCGACGTGGAACCGGATGGAAGGTGGCGGCGTAACGGCAATGCCACGCGACCGAAGATAGACTGCGACCGGCGTTTCCTGGGCCGGTCGCGATGCCTGCCAGACGCCGAGCGCCGCTTGCGTGCGCTTCACCGCACCAGAATTGGCTTCAGTGCGTGCGATGCAATTATCGCTATGGGGGCGTCCGCTGCTGTGGCGGTGTGCGGCCTCCCATAAACCGCGCGCCCGAAGCGCCTCGATCACGTCGCGCTGGTCGCATCCAGCATGGCATCGCACCAACACGCTGCCATCTTTGGCGTCGGTGATCGCGAGGCTCGGATCGCGGTCCTGATGTGCCGGGCAGCACGCCATCCATGCAGCGCCGGCTTTTCGCCCGCCGAGGGCCATGGCGAGGCTTTCAGCTTTCATGGCGCACCCCGCCGGACTCGGGACCAGCCTGCGCATTGTTGTCGTTGGCGGCGGCGAGCCGTTCAACCCGCGACCATTCGGCGAGAATGGTGAAGAACCCGATGACGTTCTCAGCGATCTCGCGGGCGTCCTCCCGGCTGAGATCGCGCCCGAGGCGGGCTCTCCAAACAGTGAGAGTTCGATCGATCAGGTTGTCATTGGCTGCGTGCGATGGTTTCACCGAAGACCTCACGGCCGGCTCCGCGCCGTTCCGTACCTCTGGCCTCCGGTTCTCGGACCCCCACCGATGACGCCGGACCTGTCATGATTTGCATCTGGGCGTCCCCGTCGCAGGGATCGCCGCTATCGAGCCGCATCAATGCGGCAGTTCGTCCTCGGGGATGGTGAACTTGTGGGACTTGCCGGCCTCGATGACGAGCTCGCGCCGGTTGCCCTTCCCGATGCCGCTTGAAATCGCGCAACGGAAATGACCATGACGAAGCCCGTCGAGGACAACCTGGACGAGGCGATTGAACGCCTCACGAAACTGGGGTCCGCCGGATTGAACGGCATCGGTGTGGAGCGGGTCGTTATGCATTGTGCAGCAGCGCCTTCATGTCCTTGATTGCAGCGGCAAACGCCAGCGGACGGACGCTGCCCGCTTCGCCATAAAAGGCAATTACGTCATCGCGGCGCGCAGGACGATCCTGGAACACGAATACTTTCCGGCGGCCCTCAGCGCGGAGATCGAGCAGCTCATAAGCCGCGCACCGCAGAAAGCAGGCGAGATAAAAGTCGTGCGTCTCGAAGGCGGCTTCCTCTACCCCTCGCAGAGTTTCCTGTCCAGTTAACACTTTACGTTCTCCTTAAAAAAAAGCTCTACGCTACAAAGGATGCTTGATACGAGCGTTCGACACTCAGTAGACCAAGTTCGCAGAGACGCAACTGCATGGCTTGGACCGACACATTGAAGATGGGCGCCATCGGGGCGCTCGCCCTATAGAAAAAGTATGCAACGGCTTTCGGATCAAACCGAGTCCGCTGATCAAGCGGCAAATCTGCGGTGCTTGCCCATCCCACAGGGGGCTTGGTCCACGCCGAGTCTCCGATCCAGGAACTAAAGACAAGAGGATTCGATCGGGAAAATAATTCGCGCCACCACGAGGAGATCAGCGCCCTCGGCATCAGTAGGCACGAAGCGAAGTAATCAGCCTGCCATTCCACACGTTTTTTGGCTTGGCTAGAACGGCAAATCACGCCCGGTCTGGCCGATTGTTCGAAAAGGTCCGGGTGATCGGCGGAGGCGAGATGATCCTTATGCAGACGCCAATGGCCAATCTCGTGACTTACAGTAAATCGGTACCGGCCCTCCATGTGAGGGTTCTCGGTTGGGTCTAGTGATTGATCGACAAATACTTCTCGCGAGTTCACCCAAAGAGCGCCGAACACCTCCGGCTCAGCACCCGCCATGGGAATGCCAAGCCTAGTGTGGAGATCATCGAAATCCAATGTGAGCTTCAGATGAGCTTCGAGCACTTCCTCGACCGGAACCGGTGCGATAAGACTTCTTCCACGACCTATATTGAACTCCGCCAACAGCAGGGCTGCTTCGTTCTCTATTTCACTTGCTGAGAGGTAAGGCACGTCCATGTATCTGCATCCGTGATCTGTATATGTTTACAACGGCTCTAAACGCTTACTTCTCCTTCGTCCTTTGCGCCTGCCGCGCGAGCCGGGCCATATCCTCTGGACTCAGCCCTCTCGCGGCCCGCAGGAAGTCGGCCATTTCCCGTGGACGCTGGCGGATGATATCTGTCAGGTCGGACGCAACACGCCCTGCGAGTGCGAGCAGCTCGTCCGGATCGCGACCGATGATCTCCGCTATCTTCCTCACCTTGTCTTCAGCCGGCGGGTCGAACTCGTCTCGCTCGATCTTGGACAGATAGGTCGGGCTTACGCCGATTTTTTTCGCCATCTCACGCAAGCCAATCTCCTTCGCCTCACGCTCTCGCCGCACTAGCGCACCGAAACCCTTCCTCCCCACCATCATCGCGGTCACCTCCGTAGAGTGTTTACTAAACGTTCTAAGAGGGTCTGTCAATATCTTGAGGTGGGAATCCACAGGCGTACCAAATCTGGGCAATCCGCGCCGAACTGGGGTGCCTTAGGTCCAGGCCCGGACCTCCTCGAGAACACGCTTGATCTGAAGCTCCGGGGCAAGGCAAATGGTTCGATACGCA
This sequence comes from Methyloceanibacter sp., assembly GCA_035260265.1. Taxonomy (GTDB): domain Bacteria; phylum Pseudomonadota; class Alphaproteobacteria; order Rhizobiales; family Methyloligellaceae; genus Methyloceanibacter. Next base: position 149 of record DATFVO010000341.1, on the reverse strand, counting down.
TCCAGGAAGGGGAGCCATCCTGCTGCGCGCGACGAGATTGAACAGGTCGCTGTGAGTTTCAATTGAGTTTCGGGCGATCGCTGCGGTGACGCGGTAGGCTTTCCACTCTCCACAAGGCGGCGATGCAAGGGACGCCGACAAGCCGAAAG
>DATFVO010000340.1:0-13795 GCA_035260265.1 Methyloceanibacter sp. | reverse complement strand
AGCCGCACGTAAAGCGCGCCCTCACCGCCGAGGCGCCTAGGCGCTGGCGCGAAGCTCACCACGACTGAAGCGAGGTCGGGGGTGGCGAGCCAATGCGGCACGGCCTGGCGGAGTACGCCGCGCTCGCCCTCTTCATAGAAGCTCCGCCGCGGGTTTGGCTCTGCGCCCTTGCCGGTGATGACCAGCACGCGGCGATAGCCTTTGTGCTGCGCCGATTTCAGGAAGCGGCGGAGCGCAGCGTGGGCGTCGCGCTGGCGCATGCCGTGCAGGTCGAGGCGCGCCTCGACGAGAAGCCGTCCTCGCTCAAGCTTGCGTGCGGTCTGCCGATCAAGCGCTTCGCCGCGCGCGACAGGTGCTTGCTTCGGCGTTGGATGAGGCCGAGGCTTGACGGACGGCGTCGACTCCTTTGCCGCCGGCTTTGGTCTTGGCTTGGGTGTATTGGTCTTGGCAGCAGCTCTTCCTTTGTGTAGCGGCCGCGCGCTTCGAGCGACACGCTCCCAAAGCTCGGTGTCGCTTTCGTGGTCATGTCCGCGCTTGCCCATGCAATGAGCATAACGCACGGCGTCTTAACGCTTCGGCAGCAGCACGAAAAATTGCGCCTTTTGGTGAGTGGTCCCGGCGATGGCGCCGGCCGCCTCGCCGGTGCCCCAGAAGATGTCGCCGCGCTCAAGGCCCCTGATCGCTGACCCCACGTCCTGAGCGATCATCAGACGCCGGAACGGCGCACCCTCAGGCGTCTTAAGATCGGGCGCGGCAACGAAGATCGGCGTGCCGAGAGCATGATAAGACGCATCCACAGCGAGGCTGCGGCCAGGCGTGAGCCGCACGCCTTGAGCGCCGATCGGACCGTCGCTGGCCTCCGCTTTCGGCAATTCGCGGAAGAAGACGTAGGACTTGTTCTCCTGCATAAGCGCTCGTCCGCGTGCGGGATCGGCCCGCAGCCAGCTCTTCAGTCCTTCCATGGTCAAGTCCTTGGGACGATCAGCACGCCGAGCGAGACGCTTGCCAATGGAAGTATAGGGGTGGCCGTTCTTGGCCGCATAGCCAAGCCGCACCCATGAGCCGTCGGTCAGCCGCACGCGACCTGATCCTTGGATCTGCATGAAAAAAAGCTCGACCGGATCGTCGAGATAAAGAAGCTCAAGCCCTCTGCCCGAAAGCGCGCCCGACTCGATTTCCGCGCGCGTGTAATACGGAACAAGCTCCTCGCCGCTCCGGCGCATCACGCTAAGGCCGTCGTTGTAGAACGCGCGCAAGAGATCAGGCGTAACCTGAACGAGATCATCTGGACGGCCGTAAACGGGAACTTGAAACTTGTCATTACGTTCGCGCGAGCCATTCACCTCAGGCTCGTAGTACCCCGTCACGAGACCCGGCTGCTCCTCCTCGACACGATACGGGATGTAGTGCGCTTCCAAAAAACGTCGTGCCGCATCGCGGTCGACATTGTCCCCGAGGGCCAACACGTCTTTGCATGGCGAGTTGGCAGGCGGCCTCTTGCGGCAGGATTTCACCAGCGCGGGGAAGGCGGCAGCCTGATCATCCGCGGCCCAGCCCTCGATCTCGGCGAAGCTGACCGGCTTGAGCCTGATCGTCTGTTCGTGCACGGAGCACCACCAAAGGAGGAGTGGAATCGTGGCAACGATTGCCGCGAGCGGCAATAACAGCTTTGGCGAATACCAGCTAATTCGCAGCTTCGGTCGCGACAAGCTTCCAGTTCGGGTTCTTGGATCCGACCTCGCGGGCAAAGGTCCAGATGTCGGTGACCTCGCGCACCTTCTTGGGGTCGCCTTCAACCACCTCGCCATCAGCATCGCGCGTCACCGAGATCAACTCGCTCACGAACTTCACCGTAACGTAAGCGGTGCGGTTCTTGACCTCCGCCTCGATGATGTCGGCCTTGTCGATGCCCACCAGGCTCGACTCGACCTTCTCACCGCGGCTCTCGCGCTCGCGAATGGCGCGCTGGAAGCCGTCATAGACATCAGAGCCGAGCAACTGCTTCAACGTTGCATCGTCGCCTTGAGCAAAGGCCATGACGATCATCTCATAAGCCGCCTTAGCGCCATCGATGAAGTGGTTCGGGTCGAACCCGGGATCTGCCCGCATCAGCCCGGTCAGAGATTGGCCAAGGGGGCTATCCTTTGCGGCATGGCGGCCGAGCCGTGCCTCGAGGTCCTCGACCGAAGGCACCGACGCTTCGGCAACCGGACCCCGCGACGACCTGCCGCGCGGCAAAGCCACCATGGGCTCATTGGCTTCGGGACCGGCCCGCTTGGCATCAGGCGTGGTGTAGGGATCGTAAGGCGGCCGCTCGTTGCCAGTGCGGCGGCCAAGCACGTTGCGCAGGCGGATGAAGATCACGACCGCGAGCACCAGGAACAGCAATGTATAGATGTCGAAGGCTTCACTCATGCTCTTGCTTTGCCGCTACCCGGGTTCATGGAATGGGCCCGCGACCAATGCGGAACCCCTAGGCGGGATATTGGTGCGCGCCTAGAGCTTTGCCAGCGGGAGCCTTTGGTTCGGGCAGGAATTTGTCTCGCCCGCCCGCGCCACATCGACACAACTTAAGGCATTACCCAGCCCCAAGCCAACCCCAAACGCCTTTCGCCCTTAATTCCGTCTTGCCGCAAGGGGCTTAGGCCCCGGCGGGCGAAGCGAATTGCGACCTCAGGCGGTCCCGTGCTAGCCAGCCGGGCGAAAGGCAGGAGCTGTCATGGCGCGCAAGAGGGACACCGACGATCAGCCCGGAAAGTCGAACGGCGACGGGCCGCCACAACAGGCTCCCCAGCCGGTGCTCGGAACCGCGGCAGGTGCGCGGGCCGCGACCCAAGCCCAGCTCACCGTCCTTGCTCAGTACATCAAGGACCTCTCGTTCGAGAATCCGGGCGCGCCGCAATCGCTGCAAGGGCCCGGCCAGAACCCGCAGCTAAAGGTCGGCGTCAACGTGCACGTGCAAGCGAAGCCCGACGAGGCTTACGAGGTCTCGCTCAATCTCGAGGTGCACGCCAAAAACGATTTAGGGGTGATCTATAATGTCGAGCTCGTCTATGGCGGGCTGTTTCAGCTGCGCGGCATTCCACAGAACGTGATCCAACCCGTGCTGTTCGTGGACTGCCCGGCCATCCTGTTCCCCTTCATGCGGCGCGTGCTAGCCGACGTCGTGCGCGACGGAGGCTTTCCGCCTCTGATGCTCGACCCGATCGATTTCGGCAGGCTGTACGCCCAGAACCTCGCCAAAGGCGAGGCGCTGGGCGAGGCGCGGGCGAAGAACTAATAGCGCAGCCAGAGCGCCTCTGCGCCGAGTGTTGCCACGAAGGCGCGGTGCGCTTCGATCTCCGCGGCGGTTAGCCGAGGTGTAAGCGGCCGTCGCCGCGGGCGCGATCTTTGGAAATTGGTATGCAGAAATGCGGCCTGGACACCATTGACGGCGAAGTCGAGCCGCGCCTGATGACCACCAACAAGCTCCACATAGACGGCTGCGAGCAGCCGGCAGTCGAGCAGCGCGCTATGCTTCTCGCGCTCGGATAGGTCGATGCCATAACGCTTGCAAAGTGCATCGAGGCTGCATGGCGAGCCTGGGTGCCTGCGCCGCGCGATCGAGAGCGTATCGACCACACGGTCCCAGCGCAGCAGTGGCCGCGCCGCTCGTTCAAGCTCGGCGTTTAGGAAGGCAAAATCGAAGGTGGCGTTGTGCATAACCAGCGCGGCGCCTTCGATGAACGTGAGCATGTCGTCGGCAAGCTCAGCGAAGCGCGGCTTGTCGCAGAGAAAATCTAACGAAAGCCCATGCACCTCGAAGGCAGAGTACGGAACGTCGCGCTCAGGGTTCAAATGGCAATGCCAGCTGCGCCCGGTGGGGATGCAGTTGACGAGCTCGATGCAGCCGATCTCGACGATGCGGTGGCCGTCGAACGGATCTAACCCCGTCGTCTCGGTATCGAGCACGATCTCGCGCACAGCGCGTTGCCTCTCTAATTCGTGTAGCTGTGACGCAGCCGCTCCATAACGCGGCCTTGGCGATTCTGGAGTGATTCGATCAATTGATCGAGATCGACATGCATTTCTTTGAGGCTTGTTCCACTGTTTATGACGAAATCAGCTCGCGCGCGCCGCTCCTTATCGGAAAGTTGGCGGCCGAGCAGATGCTCGAGCTTTTCCACAGTCATCCCTGGCCGCGTCAACACGCGCTCGCGCTGCACCGTAGAAGGAGCGCTTACGACGATGGTTACGTCAACACGCTTTTCGGCGCCGGTCTCGAACAGGAGCGGGATCTCGAGCACGGCCATTCGCGCGCCGTTCCTTTCCTCCTCGCGCAGGAAATCGATCTCTGCCTTTACCACCATGGGGTGAACGACGCTCTCGAGCCTTCGCAGTCGATCGGGGTGGCCGGTCACCTGCTCTGCCAGCACCTTCCGGTCGACCCGGTCCTCGCGCGTCACGCCAGGAAATGCGGCCTCGATCTCCTCAACCGCCTCCCCCTCATAGAGGCGATGCACGCAAGCGTCGGCATTAAACACTGGAATGCCGCGGCGGGCGAAATGCTCCGCCGCCGCCGACTTCCCCATGCCGATGCCGCCGGTAAGACCTATGACCAGCATCAGACCCCTCCGAGCGTCGACGCAACATGCGCTCTAAGCTCTTTGGTGACCTCTGGCCGCATACCAAACCAGCGTTCGAAGCCGGGCACGGCCTGATAAAGCAGCATGCCGAGACCATCCACGGTCTGCCTTCCCCTGGCGCGAGCTGAAGCCAGGAGTGGGGTTTCGAGCGGGCTGTAGACAATGTCGGCAACAAGCGCATCTTCGGGCAGATCTTCGACATCGATGTCGAGCGGCTCCTTGCCGGTCATGCCGAGGCTCGTCGCATTAACGAGTAGGCCACAGCCGGCTAGCGCCTGGTTGCGGCCCTCCCAATCGACGACGCCCACGGTTGGTCCGAAGGCTCCCGCCAATGCCTCAGCGCGATCGCGGGTCCGGTTGGCGAGCAAGATGCGCGATGCGCCCTGGGTTGTAAGACCATAGACAATGGCCCGTGCCGCTCCGCCCGCACCAAGCACCATCACCGGCCGGCGCCCCTTGTTCCAGTGGGGCGCTTCCTGGTTGAGATTGGTCATGAACCCGTAGGCGTCAGTGTTGCTCGCATTCAGCCGCCCCGCGCCATCACGCCAAACCGTGTTGGCTGCGCCGATCGCTCGCGCCGCTTCGTCGGCGATGAAAGCGAGACGCAAGGCCTCCTCCTTGTGCGGCAGCGTCACATTGGCTCCGGAATAGCCGCGCTCGGCGAGCGAGCGCAGGAAGCCGGCAAGCTCCTCTGGCCGCACCGCCTCCTTCTCGTAGTCGCCGTCAATCCCATAGACCTTGAGCCAGTAGCGGTGGATCGCAGGCGAGCGCGAATGCTCGATTGGCCAGCCAATGATGCAGGCGCGTCTCACTTGGATCAGCTTTCGATGACGCCCTCGCGCCGAAGCGTATCGAGGAGCGGAATGAGAGGAAGCCCAAGGATGGAGAAATAGTCGCCGTCGATCTTCTCGAACAACTGAATGCCGGTGGATTCGATCTGATAGGCGCCGACCGAGCTCAGCACCTCTTCGCCGGCGGCCGCGAGATAGCGGCCGATAAATTGCGGCGAGAGCCTGCGCATGGTCAGTGTCGCCATGGTCGTCTCCGCCCAGATGATCTCACCTTTGGTCGCAACCGCAATTGCCGCGTGCAGCGTGTGGGTTTTACCGCTGAGTTCGAGCAATTGGCAGCGCGCGGCTTCCATGCTGTCGGGCTTGCTCATGATGACACCGCCGAAGGCGAGCACCTGGTCAGCGCCGATGACGTAGGCCTTGGGAGCAACCTCGCTGACGGCTTCGGCCTTGGCCCGCGCCAGCACCTCGGCCACATCGTGTGGCGCCAGCGCTTCGTCGCCCCCGACCGCCTGGCGCATGGCGCTCTCGTCAAGCCCCGGCGGTTCGGCGATGAAGCTGAGCCCAGCTGCTTCCAACAGCTTCGCCCTCGACTCGCTCGACGAAGCGAGGATCAACGGTGGGCGTCCTGCCTGCAGGAAGCTCGTCATGCTTCGAGCACCGGCGCCTCGCGGTCATGATAAAGCCGGATGATTGCGGCTGCAGTTTCCTCGATCGACCTGCGGGTTACATCAATGATCGGCCAGCCGTGGCGCGCGCAAAGCGCCCGCGTCTGGACGATCTCTGCGGCGATAGCCTCGCGGTCGACATAGTCGTCGAGGCGGCCGTGGGCATGCTCGATGACGCGGTTCTGCCGGACTTGCGCGATGCGCTCGGTGCTCGCAACGAGCCCGACGACGAAGGCATTGCTCGGCACCTCGAGCTGGGGTGGAAGCGGCACGCCTGGAACGAGCGGCACGTTCGCCGTCTTGAAGCCGCGGTTGGCGAGATAGATCGAGGTTGGCGTCTTGGACGTGCGGCTGATGCCGACCAGGACAATATCGGCGTCATTGAGATTCTGGGGGAGATGGCCATCGTCGTGCAGCATGGTGAAATTGAGCGCCTCGATGCGGCGGAAATAGTCGGCGTCGAGCACGTGCTGGCCTCCGACCGTGGGTGTCGCCGGAGTGCCAAGATAAGACTCAAAGACCTGAAGAATCGGCTTCAGCGCCGGAACGCAAGGGATGTTGAGCCGCTTGCAGGACCGCTCGAGCTCGTCGGCGAGCTCCCGGTTGAACAGGGTGTAGAGCACGATGCCCGGCGCCGCCTCGACATCCTTGAGCACCCGCTCGAGCTCGCGCCGGCTCCGCACCAAGGGGTGGAGATGTTCGACAGCCCGCACCTGCGCATACTGGACCCGCACAGCCTTGGCGATCGTGATCAGCGTTTCGCCGGTCGCGTCGGAGATCATATGAAGGTGGAAGGTGCGCTGGATATCCATGGCAAGCCTTCTGGATAACCGCGATGGCGCAAGGGGGCAACTCCGAGGCTCGGTCTGATCCCTCCTCTGGCCTCCTAGACAGAGCGCAGAGTTTCTTCACAGATTCGCTGGTGTCGAGAAAAAGACGCCTTTCACACAGGGCACGGCAATACCCTCTGCCATCCCCAACTCTAGCGCCTCGCTTTCCACAGGAAGCTAGGCCATCTCCTTCGGTGCGCGAGATGTCCTGGCAGGACTTATGTCACAAGACTTTTACGCCCGGCACGGGAGGCTTAGCCACAGATCGATGGCTAAATTAACCATCACGCCGTGAGCTTCCCCGAGAGTCCTGTCGAGAGCCTGGTGAGAGCCCAGAATGCCCGCTATCCACACACAAATAGTAACAGTAGAAACCCTTTAGAGACTCTCTATTTTAGTATTAGAGAGCGTGATGCTCCGTGTTCCTCAGGCGCAGGGTCCCCTTCTCCGGGCTCTTGCCGGACAAACAAACGTTCCACCGCCGATCTGGCTGATGCGCCAGGCTGGACGCTATCTGCCCGAATATCGCGAGGTGAGAAGCAAAGTCCCCTCGTTCCTCGATCTGTGCCACACTCCCGAACTCGCGGCGGAGATAACGCTCCAGCCTTTGCGGCGGTTCGATCTCGATGCGGCCATCATATTCTCCGACATTCTCATAGTTCCTTACGCGCTTGGCCAGAAAATCGAGTTTGTTGAAGGGGAAGGGCCTAGACTTGAGGCGATTGGAGATGCAGCCGGCATCGCTCGGCTAAATTTACGCAATATGGCCAAATACTTAGAACCTGTCTACGAAACTGTAGAGCGGGTTAAGGAAGCTCTGCCGGATACGATACCGCTGATTGGATTTTGCGGCGCGCCGTGGACCGTTGCCACCTATATGGTCGAAGGGACTGGCAGCAAGGATCAGGCCGAAGCAAGGCTGTGGGCATATCGAAATCGCGCAGCGTTCCAGGGTTTGATCGATGTTCTGGTCGAGGCCTCGGCTGACTACCTAGTGGGCCAGGTGAAGGCAGGTGCCGATGTGCTCCAGGTCTTCGATAGTTGGGCTGGCAGCTTACCGGAGGACGAATTCGCTCGCTGGTGCATCGCTCCGACCAAGCGCCTGGTTGAACGCATCAAGGCTGACATGCCCGAAGTGCCGGTGATCGGCTTCCCGCGCGGCGCGGGCGTGCTTGCCGAGCGCTATGCGATAGAGACCGACATCGACGCTATTAGCTGCGACGCAATCACGCCCGTCGCATGGATCAAGGACAGACTGCAGAAACTCCTTCCGGTGCAGGGCAATCTCGATCCTCTACTTCTTGTCGCCGGCGGCTCTCAACTCGATAAGCGTGTAGACGAAATCCTTGCGACACTGGGCCCAGGTCCTTTCATCTTCAATCTCGGTCACGGCATCCGCCTCGACACGCCGCTCAAGAATGTCGAGCGCCTTGTAAGCCTGGTGAAGAATAGCCCCGCTTAGCCCCTGGCATCAGAGATGCTGCTTGCCTATATCAAGGCCTTCCACGTCATTGCCATCATCGCCTGGATGGCTGGACTGCTCTATCTGCCGCGACTCTTCGTCTATCACGCCGCAAGCAAGAAGGGCTCAGAGCAGTCCGAGACGTTCAAGGTGATGGAGCGGCGGCTCTTGCGGCTGATCACCACGCCGGCAATGGTGGCGAGTTGGGTGTTCGGGCTGATCCTCGCCTTCTCTGGCGTTATCGATTGGTTACGAGACGGCTGGTTCTACTTGAAGCTTGTCCTCGTGGTTCTCTTGTCCGCCTATCATGGCTGTCTCGTCATGTGGACAAAGGACTTTGCCTTGGATCGGAATACGCGTTCGCCGCGTTTTTATCGCATCGCCAACGAAATCCCGACCCTCCTCATGATTGGGATCGTGATTCTCGTGATAGTCCGCCCCTTCTAAGGGTCCAGCCAAAACTGTTCCGCACGCCTTCGGGGTCTGCTATAAGATGAGTCGCATCCTATCCGGGACGCTGTCGCGGCCCGCCTTCCCCCCAAAAGAACGGGTCGCCCGGAACGGAGCAGGCGTCGAGCTCTGCCTTTCCCGCCAAGGCAAATCCTATCCCCTTCCCTGAAGTCGCGCGATGCGGCGCGGCATTCGAAAATCCTAGGTTCACTCATTCCCATTTGGAGTAGCAGCGCATGCAGGAAATGAAGCTGCAAGATTTGAAGACCAAGTCGCCGACGGAGCTTCTGAGCTTCGCCGAGGAGGTCTCCGTCGAGAACGCGAGCGCCATGCGCAAGCAGGAGCTCATGTTCGCGATATTGAAACAACTGGCCGCCCGCGATGTGGAGATCACCGGTACGGGCGTGGTCGAGGTGCTGCAGGACGGCTTCGGCTTCCTGCGCTCGCCCGACTCGAATTATCTCGCAGGACCGGACGACATCTACATCTCGCCGTCGCAGATCAGGCGCTTCGGCTTGAGAACCGGCGACACCGTCGAGGGCCAGATCAGGAGCCCGAAAGAGGGCGAGCGCTATTTCGCTCTGCTCAAGGTCAACACCATCAATTTCGAGGACCCCGACAAGCAGCGCCACAAGATCCATTTCGACAATCTCACGCCGCTCTATCCCGACGAGTGGCTGCAGATGGAGATCGAAAATCCGACCAACAAAGATTTGACTGGCCGTGTGATCGACATCGTGGCCCCGCTCGGCAAGGGCCAGCGCGGTCTGATCGTGGCGCAGCCGCGCACCGGCAAGACCATCATCCTCCAGAACATCGCCCATTCCGTCACCGCAAATCATCCCGAGTGCTATCTCATCGTGCTCTTGATCGACGAGCGGCCCGAGGAGGTGACCGACATGCAGCGCTCGGTGAAGGGCGAAGTGATCTCATCGACCTTCGATGAGCCTGCCTCACGGCACGTTCAGGTGGCCGAGATGGTCATCGAGAAAGCCAAGCGCCTGGTCGAGCATAAGCGCGACGTGGTGATCCTGCTCGACTCCATCACGCGCCTTGGTCGCGCTTACAACACCGTCGTTCCGTCGTCGGGCAAGGTGTTGACCGGTGGCGTCGATGCCAATGCCCTGCAAAGGCCAAAGCGCTTCTTCGGCGCCGCGCGCAACATCGAGGAAGGCGGCTCACTCACCATCATCGCCACGGCGCTCATCGATACCGGCAGCCGCATGGACGAGGTGATCTTCGAAGAGTTCAAAGGCACCGGTAACTCGGAAATCGTGCTCGACCGCAAGGTCGCCGACAAGCGTGTGTTCCCGGCGATCGATATTGCTCGCTCCGGTACGCGCAAAGAGGAGCTGCTGGTCCCGCCCGATCAGCTCAAGAAGATGTACGTGCTGCGCCGCATCCTGAACCCGATGGGCATCCAGGACGCGATCGAATTCCTCCTCGACAAGCTGAAGCAGACCAAGAACAATGGCGATTTCTTCGAGTCGATGAATACTTAGCGCCGGCCGGCGTCTTCCCTCAAAAATCGTCGAACCCAACGCAAGCTCCTTGCGTTTATCTCACAGCCAATTGGCTGAGAGAGACCAAGGAGAGTATCATGAAGCGACTGATTTCCGTGATCGTCGCCCTCGGTCTTGCGGTTGCTTTCACGGCACCCGCATTTGCCGCGGGCCCGAACCAGCCCCTGACCAAGTCCGACTGCAAGAAGGCTGGCCTGAAATGGAACGACCAGACGAATGTCTGCCAAGCGAAAGGCAAATAACCGACACGCCTGAACGCGAAAAGTCGTTCCGTTGATAAAGAGCCCGGTAGGAAGCCCGGGCTCTTCGTCTAAACAGACATGCGGTGCGCCGTCTTCGCTGTCTCAATCAGCGCGGCAGGCTCCGTAACCGGCACCGAGCATTGTGGCCCGATGCAGACATAGGCCGTCGGTTTGCCCTCGATAGCCGTCTTGCCGTGAGCCGGCGAGGACGCCGGCAGGTCCTGCCCTGCCCTCACCTCCTGGATCACCGCACCTGGCAGCGACACGTCATGCAGCGCGCGCCGTAGCGCCAATGCATCGCTGCCCTCAGGCGCAATCAGCACGATGTGCGCCGGCGCGAGGAGATCAAGCTCTGCCGCAAGCAATCCCGTATGGGCGAGGACATTGACGCCAATCGTGCCGGCAAAAGAACGCAGGATCGCCTCGGCGCGGGCGCGATAGCGCTCTTCCCCGGTCCAGAGGTACAGCGCAGCGAGGTTCGAGACCATTACCGCATTTGCATTCGGTGTGGCCTCGTCCTGTCCGCTCAAAGGCCGCACGATAAGATCGTCAGTGTCGTCGGCGACGAAATAGTAGCCGCCGAGATCGTCGGCCCAATAATGGCGGTCAAGCACGTAGACCCACTCGCGAGCGAGATTGACATAGTCGTGCTCGCCGGTGACATTGGCAAGAGCGAGCGCGGCCTTGATCATGTTGGCGTAATCGTTGGCGGTCGCCGGCGCCTTGGCTTCGCCCGCGCGATAAGCGTGGAACAGCCGCCCGTCCGCATTCATCCGATTACTGACGAAATTGAAGGCGCGCGCGGCGGCTTTGAGCCAGTCTGCATGCGCGAAGACATCTGCGGCTTCCGCGAGCGCAGCGATCATCAGCCCGTTCCAATCGGCGAGCACCTTGTCGTCGAACCCTGGGCGTACGCGCAACGAGCGTGTCTGGAACAGCTTCTCACGCATCTCGGCGAGCCGCCGCTCGGTCTCGGCATCGCGAAGCTCGATCGCATTGAGTCGATTGAGAATGTTGTGGCCCTCGAAATTTCCGTCGCGCGTCACGCCATAAATCTCGGCTAACAGGCGCGCGTCGTGGGGGCCAAGCACCTCCTCGATCTCGGCGAGACTCCACACATAGAACTTGCCCTCCTCGCCCTCGCTGTCGGCGTCGAGCGAAGCGGCGAAGCCTCCGCCTTCGACGACCATCTCGCGCAACAGCCAACCGATCGTCTCAGCAATGCGAATGGCGTAGAGCGGCGATTTCTTCTCGCGCCAGGCCTCGGTCATCAGCTCCACGAGCAGTGCATTGTCGTAGAGCATCTTCTCGAAATGCGGCACGAGCCAGCGCTCGTCGACGCTGTAGCGCGAGAAGCCGCCGCCGAGATGATCGTAGATGCCGCCTTGCGCGATATGCGTCAGCGTGAGGTCGACCGCCTCGAGCGGACTGGGCAGCCCATAGCGGAGTCCGGCGCGCCACAAGAACCCGAAGAACTGCGGCTGCGGGAATTTCGGCGCCCCTCTGATTCCGCCATTGACCGAATCGACGGCTTGAATGAGACGGCGCGCAAGATCCGCGAGCATCGCATCGCTCGGCGGCTGTGGCGCTGCCGAAGACCGCGTGGGCTTGAGCCGCTCCTTGAGCAGCACAGCGTTCTGCCTGACCTTGTCTGGCTCCTCGCGATAGACACGTGCGACTTCATTCAGTACACGGACGAATGCTGGTCGACCGTAACGCGAGTCCTTGGGGAAATAGGTCCCGCCCCAAAACGGCTCGGCGTCCGAAGTGAGGAACATGGTGAGCGGCCAGCCACCCTGCTCGCCGAGCTCGTGCAGCGCCCCCATATAAATCGCATCGACGTCGGGCCGCTCCTCGCGGTCGACTTTAATGTTGACGAAGAGATCGTTCATCACGGCTGCGGTCGCTTCGTCCTCGAAGCTTTCATGTGCCATGACGTGGCACCAATGGCAGGCAGCGTAGCCGACCGAGAGCAGAATGGGCTTGCCGGTAGTACGGGCTTCGGCCAAGGCCTCCTCGCCCCAAGGGCGCCAATGCACGGGATTGTCCTTGTGCTGCAGGAGATAAGGGCTCGTTTCCTGCGCGAGTTGGTTTCCTTCGACACGCTCCTGCATGGCCCTTCCTCTCGTTGCTCCGTAAAATAACGCAATGGACCAGGAGATCGGCGATCAGGCCGGAATAAAAAGCGAAGCCACGGCGGTTTCGACCGGTACCATCGTGGCGCTGGCCAGCGGCGCCCTGCCCGCCGCCATCGCGGTGATTCGCGTCTCCGGGCCTAAGACGCGCAATGTGCTCGAGGCCTTTTGCGGCGGCGTGCCCGCGCCGCGGCATGCCACCTTGCGCGACATCGGCCCCCCTCGCCTGCCAGCGATCGACCGCGGGCTCGTGATCTGGTTTCCCGCACCAGCGAGCTTCACTGGGGGGGACATGGCCGAGCTCCACACCCATGGGAGCCGCGCCGTGGTGATCGAAGTCATCGAAGCTGTGCTGTCGCTTGACGGCACGCGGCTGGCGGAGCCTGGCGAGTTCGCGCGGCGCGCCTTTGAGAACGGCAAGCTCGACTTGACCCAGGTCGAGGGCCTCGCCGACCTGATCAGCGCCGAGACCGAGGCCCAGCGCTGGCAGGCTTTGGCGCAAGCCGAAGGATCGCTCAGAGCGCTCTACGAGGGCTGGCGCGCCGAGCTGCTACGCGCCCAGGCGCTGGTCGAAGCCGGGTTGGACTTCGCCGACGAGGGGGATGTCGCGGCCGATGTCGCTCTCAAGGCCGAAGCCATCGTCACCTCCCTGCTTGCGTCGATCTCGCATCATCTTGCCGACAGGCGCGGCGAGCGCTTGCGCGACGGCGTGCGCATCGTCATTGCCGGACCGCCCAATGTCGGGAAGTCGAGCCTGTTGAATGCGCTCGCCAAGCGCGACGTGGCGATCGTGTCGGAGGAGGCCGGCACCACGCGTGACGTGCTTGAGGTCCATCTCGACCTCGGCGGCCTACCGGTGATTCTCACTGACACTGCGGGCCTCCGCGAGACCGAAAGCAAGGTCGAGGCCGAGGGCGTCCGGCGGGCGTTGTCGCGCACCGAGCAGGCCGATGTTGTGCTGTGGCTTGTCGATGCGACGGCGCCGGTCTGGGAGCCGCCGGTGGCACTCGGGACCAAGCCGGCCATCTGCATCCTCAACAAGATCGATCTCGGACCTCAGGGTACGAGC
>DATFVO010000339.1:0-12640 GCA_035260265.1 Methyloceanibacter sp. | reverse complement strand
CATGGTGCAGTGCGAGGTTGGGATTGGACACAGGCAACCTCGACCGGCACAACGCGATACAGATCATCACTGCCATAGAGACGTTCGCAACGCAGCAAGCGTCTAGGCGTCAGAGTAGAGCCTAGCGTCAGACTTGCGAGGATCGTCATCCGCTTATTGGCTCTTTCAAGAGTACGCGCCACGTCGGATCGAACAAAACGCACTCAGCCACAAGAGCGGGGGTTTTTGGCAAGCTCATCGTCGTTTCCTCCCGCTCCCGGCAGCTGGGGCGTTCCGCACCCTTAAGGATAGACTATCGCAGTCCATCCTTCTTGGTCGTCTATTCTGTTCGGTTGCTTTCTTGCGCCTTATAAGCAACGAGGACGCCGGAGCGACTCTATGGCCTTTAACGGAACTCACAAAGGCCCCACCGGCGGATTCGCACACCTCTTAGCATCGATCTCCCGTGCTCTTTTCGCCGGCCTCATCTCGAGCTTGATCGCGGCCGCCTACGGACTGTCGTTCGCTGCCCTCATCTTCACTGGGCCACTCACCCCGTGTATCTCCGTCGGCAGCCTATCAGCGGCTGAAGGCCGAGAACCCATCGCTACATCAGGCCTTGCTCACTTACATAATTGCGGTGATGGCGAACGCTGATCCATTCCTCCTATTCCGCCGCGATGCCTCATGTTGCCATGGCAAGGCCCTTAGTGGCGGATTTGCAAACCGCTGCAAAACCATTGGCTCCTCCAAGGGTCACGTGCCAAAGCGGGCCGCAACCTTGTCGGCCAGGGCATCGATCCTGTTTGCGGGCGCCGCTCCTATCAGCAGAAACCTGTGGCCGCCGGCAGTCCAATAGATGAAGTTCAGACCCTCGCGGCTCTCAACCTCGCCCTCGCTCTCCCCGCCAGGCTGAGCCATGATGCAAAGCTCGACCGGTCCGTGCTCGTCACTTGCGTAGAGCAGCTGGGCAACTTGGTGGCCTTGAAAGCTCAAGAGCTCGGCGCGCTTCAGCGTAAGCCCTTCGAGCGTTACCATCGGCTCCGAAAGATAGAGATTGAGCGCTTGCCCTACCTTGGCGAGCTCCGCCTTTTGTTTTGTCTCATCGACCTCGATTGCCGCGACTGAAGCAGCGTCGTAGAGCGACATTTGGCCTACAACCGCGTCGATCCATTGATCCTCGTCGCCGCCGGCTTCCTCCAACAACTCAGCCGGCGGCTTGGCGATGAAGTAACCGGCAGCACCTCCGAGCAACAGCAAGAGGGCTGCCGCAGCGGCAACGAGCAGCCGGCGGTAACGACGATCCCGCCGCGTCGCCTTAACAACAGCAGACGCAAAAGCCATCTCCAAGCGCGGACGAGGGGCGGCCTTAAGCAGCACATCGAAAGAGGCACGTATCGGGCGAACGCCTTCTGCAAGCTCGGTTAGGCGAGCTCTGAGCGCGGCATCGCTGCGCAGTCTTCGCTCGAGTTCCTCATGCGCTTTGGGCTCGAGCTCGCCGTCGAGATAGGCGACAAGCAAAGCGTCAGTGCCGATGTCCTCTGACCTCGCGACCATTGTCTTATTTTTCCTGAAACCCCTCCCCGGCCTGTTCTCGCAAGTTGCGCAGCTTCAGTCGCGCCGCAGCGAGTCGGCTCATGATGGTGCCGGGCGGCACGTTCAAGACGCTAGCGGCTTCCTGATAGGTCAGCCCTTCGACATACACAAGAAACACGGTCTCGCGTTGCGTCTCGGGCAACATCTGCACCTGCCTGAACACTTGAGCGGCGAAGATATTCGTTTCGATTTGCTCCGCGCCCTCAATCACGAGCGCTTCTTCCGCATCGATTAAACCATGCCCGGCGCGGATTTTTTGCGCGCGCAACTGATTGATCCAGATCGAGCGCAAGATCGAGAACAGCCATCGGTCGAGTCGTGTGCCGACGGCGAACTGGGAGGATCTTTCCAAGGCCCTGACACAGGTCGCCTGCACGAGATCTTCAGCCGTAGCGTGATCGCGCGAGAGAACAAGACCATAACGCCACAAACGCGGCAGGAGCGCCGGGAGCTCGGCGATGATCACATCATGGGCTGTGGCCGTCATGCCGAATAGCTCGATGACATGGAGTGTTTAGCGTCGCGTGCCATCCCAAGCGGCAGCTCAGGCACAACTCCAGTCGTTGGACACGAGGGAGTATCATGATGCACTTCGCTGAATCCAGCCGCCGGCAGACGCCGCGATTGGCCATTTTGTCACTGGTGGTGACCGTGCTTGCATGGTCCTTGCCGAGATCAAAGTGCTCGAAATGGTGAAGCGGAAGGATGATCCCGTGGTGCTGACCTATCTCGGCTATGGCCACCGCAACTCGCCGATGTCGATCTCGGCATCACCCTGTACAAGCAAGCTTTGGACGTCGATCTGGAAAATGTCGACACGAGCGATTATCTCGGCGAAGGATATGTGACCGTGGGACAACTCGATCTGGCACGGCTTGAACTGTCGGAAATTGAGAAGCGTTGCGGCACAACTTGCGAGGAGTACCAAGAGCTTCACAAAGTCTTACAGTCGGCAACCTCGATCAAACCCTAGCCATTTTGCCACACGCGTCATGCCAGCAATCGCTGCTACCTCCATGCTGTCGCGTTTGAAGACGGTGGGACTCTGGGTGTTGAAGATCGCCCTTGCGGCGCTGTCCGTTCTGACAACCTGGGCCAAGCTTTACGGGGTGCCTCCCATGGTAGAGATCTTCGAGAAGGTCAAACTCGGCCAGTGGTTCCGCTACTTCACCGGGGTGCTTGAGCTGCTTGGCGCCGCCTTGCTGTTATGGCCTGGCACCGCCGCATTCGGGGCGCTGCTGCTGACCGTCGTCTGTATCGGCGCTTTTTTTGCGCAACTCTTCATCCTCCATGAGGATGCGATCCACGCCATTGTACTGGCTGCCGTTCTTGCTGCCATTGTCTGGACATATCGCGACCAGCTTCGTGCGCTAGTCGGACCCGAGCCTTGATCTCCTTCACGAAAGCAGCGAGCCAATGTGCGGAATAGCAGGCGTCATCGATCTCAGGGGCAGCCGGGAGCCAGACAATGTCATGGTCCGGCACATGGCGTCGGCTTTGCGTCATCGCGGCCCTGACGATGATGGATTCATGTTTGCGCCGGGCGTCGGCATGGGCAATCGCCGCCTTGCTATTGTCGGCGTCACCAATGGTCGTCAGCCGATCTTCAACGAGACAGGCAAGATCGGCGTGATCGGCAATGGCGAGCTCTTCGATTATCCCGAGCAGAAGGCGCAGCTCGAAGCAAAGGGACACGTGTTTCGCACCTGCTCCGATACCGAGATCATCGTTCATCTCTACGAGGATCACGGTGAGGACATGTTTCAGCACCTGAAGGGCCAGTTTGCCTTCGTGCTGATCGATATCGAGCAACGCCAGGTGCTGCTGGCGCGCGATCGCGTCGGCATCTGCCCCTTGCACTGGTCGAGGCAGGGGGATTGGCTTTATTTCGGTTCGGAGATCAAAGCACTGCTTGCTTCACATGCGGTTTCCCCCGAGCTAGATCCGCGCGGTCTCGATCACATCTTCACTTTCTTCGCCATGGGCACGCGCCGGACCATGTTCCAAGGCATCGAGTCGGTCGCCCCGGGGCATTATTTGCGCGTCGATTTCCGCGATGACGGCTCCCCTGCGTCTGTCGTCGAGCGCCGATACTGGGATCTCGATTTTCCGGACTGGGGCGAGGAGTACGACTCTGACGCGGCCACTCTGATCGAGGAGTTCGAAGCGACATTTCGCCGTGCGGTCGAGATCAGGCTGCGCGCCGATGTGCCGGTGGTGAGTTATCTCAGCGGCGGGGTGGACTCGGCATACATCCTTGCCACGGCATCATCTTTAAGAGGAGCTCCGATTCCGAGTTTCACAGTCAGTGCCCCGCAGTCGCAGTTCGACGAGACCGACGGCGCAGCAGCGACGGCGCGTGCGATTGGCAGCAAGCAGACCGTCCTCGACGCAAGCGCGGGCGTGATTGCCGCGAACTATGCGCGGCTTATCCAAGCCGCTGAGAGTCCTGTGCTCGACACTTCTTGTGCCGCGCTGCTCTCGCTCTCGCGTGAAGTGCAGAAGCAAGGCAACAAGGTGGTAATCACCGGTGAGGGTGCCGACGAAGCTTTTGCTGGATATCTTTGGTTCAAATGGCGGGAGCTTGGGCGGATGCTGGACGTCGGGCAGTTCCACCCAAGCACGGTCTTGAGCCGTATCGTGCGCAAGGCCTCGACGCCTCACGTCCATCTCTCAGAGATGAGGCGAATCGACGACATGATCGGCGGTCCGCACGCCCAGTCGATCCTCTACAATCTCGTGGCAGGTTCCCGCCACCGCTACTACCACGCCGATTTTCGCGAGAGGCTCGGATCGTTCGTCGCGTATGAAGACCTCCGCTTCGATCCGGAACGGATACGCCGCTGGCATCCGCTGAACCGCTCGCTTTATTTCGGCTACAAGGTACTTCTCGCGGGCATGCTGCTGAGCCACAAAGGCGATCGTGTCACCATGGCGAATAGCGTCGAGGGGCGCTACCCGTTCCTCGACGAGGAAATGATCGCGTTCGCTGCAAGACTGCATCCACGATGGAAGCTTAGGCGTGGCGTGAAGGAAAAATACCTGCTGCGCCAGGCGGCCGCCCGCGTGCTGCCGGCGGAGATTGCCTCGCGCCGCAAATCGATGTTCCGCCTGCCGCTTGCCGAGAGCTTCTTCACGAGCCCGCCGGCCTTCGTGCGCCAATTGATGAGCGAGGATTCGCTCACCAAGACCGGCTATTTCGATGCGGCTGCGGTCCGCGGTGATTACGAGGTGTTCGGCCGCGGGGAGAAATTGGGGACCTTCAAGAGCCTCGGCCTGACCGGCGTCATGGCCACTCAGCTCTGGCATCATCTGTTTCTCGGAGGAGGCCTTTGCGATCTACCCGTGCCCTCTTTCAGGTCGCGGGCCAAAACGGGAGTCCGGTTCGCGGCTTAGCCGTCACGGCTGCGCTGGGCGTCTCAGGAGGCGATTTCGACCATGGCCGATATCGTCATCATCAATCCGCGCTTCGACACCTCCTTCTGGGGCATGGAGCATTGCGTCGGTCTGTTCGGTAAGCGCGCGAACTTGCCCGTGGCGTGCCTCGCCTTGCTCGCCGCGCTCGTGCCCAACCATCACCGCGTGACGCTAATAGACGAGAATATCGATGACATCGACTTCGACCGCCTCGGACGCGCCGACCTCGTCTGCCTGACCGGCATGTGCATCCAGGCGCGGCGGATGAGCGAAATCCTGAGAGAGGTCAACTCGCGCGGCGTGATGACCGTGGTGGGCGGACCGCTAGCAACGGTGGAGGAAGAGACATTGGAGGGCCTGGCCGATGTGGTGTTCATCGGTGAGGCCGACGAGACCTGGCCGCAATTCCTGCGCGACTGGGAGCAAGGATGTCATCGGGCCCGTTACGAGCAGCGGGAAAAGACCGACGTAACGAAGCTGCCGCTGCCGCGCATCGATCTCCTCAAGACCGGCCGTTACATGTTCGGTAGCATGCAGATCTCCCGCGGCTGTCCTTTCACCTGCGAGTTCTGCGACATCATCGTCACGTTCGGCCGCCGCCCTCGCCTCAAGACGAGCCAACAGGTCCTCGCCGAGCTCGAGTCGTTCAGGCGCGCAGGGCTCAACATCATCTTCGTGGTCGACGACAATCTCATCGGCAACAGGAAGGCGATCAAGCCGATCCTCCGCGACATCATTCGCTGGCAAGAGGAGCGCGCTTATCCGCTCACGCTGTTCACCGAAGCATCGCTAGACCTCGCCGAGGACGAGGAGCTCATGGAGCTGATGGGCCTTGCCAATTTCCAGAGCGTGTTCGTCGGCATCGAAAGCCCAAACGAAGATTCGCTGATCGAGACCAAAAAGCTGCAGAACGTGCGGCCAAAGGCTGGTTCGCTGGTCGAGCGCGTCCGCCGCATCCACGCCCATGGCCTCGACGTTCTGTGCGGCATGATCGTCGGCTTCGACCATGACGACATCTCGACCTTCAAGGCCGTCTCGCGCTTCATCGACGACGCAAGTATCGCCAACGCGCTGATCGGGCAACTGCACGCAATCCCCACGACGCCCCTGTATGACCGCCTGAAGGAAGAAGGGAGACTCAACGGTGAGGCCGACAGCAATTTGTATGGAACCAACGTCGTTCCGCTCAGCATGTCGCGCAGCGAGCTCCGCGACGGTTTCATAAAGGTGATGAAGGAGACCTATTCCGCCGACGCCTATTTCAAGCGTCTCGACGCGCTCTTCATTGACCGAGGATTCGATGTGGTGCTCTATCGCCTCCCTTATTGGCGGCGCCATCGCCTGGCTTGGGCAGCCCGGCTTCTCGGCGCCTATCTCAAGGCTTTTGCCATCTCCGCGCGCCTATTGCGGCACGTCGAAGATCCGACACTCAGGTCGCTATATCGAAAGCAGCTTGCGAATGCTCTGCGGGCCCTTTGGAGCAACCCGCATATGTGGTTCGTTTATGCGATGAAGACCGCCTTTCACTATCACTATGCCCAATTGACCCGTGACTTGACGCCTGCCGAGGACGGCGCCGAAGCGGTCCCCACTGCGGTCCGCTCCTTCTCGCGGGCGATGCGGCAGGGCAAGGCCCAGGCCGCAGCGTCCTAGCCTTTGTCGCGAGGACCTAGCTTGAGTCCGACAGATCTCGTTCACCGGCACCGCCGGCCTGAGATTATGGACGCGCCCGACCTCCCGCCGGCGCGGCTCGTGGAAACGTTGAAAGGCTTGAGCCTCGTCAATCTGGTGACGCGATCGAGCCGGCTGATGTGGCCCGACCTCAAGGCAACGGCTCGCCGTCATCCCGATCGCCCGATCAGAGTGCTAGACGTGGCATGCGGAGGCGGCGACGTGCTGCTCACATTGTGGCGCGCGGCCCGGAGGGCTGGGCTCAGGGTCGAGTTCGCGGGCTGCGATTTGAGCGCCACGGCTGTGGCATACGCGAAGGAAGAGGCAGTGCGGGCCGGCGCGAATATCGAGTTTTTCACCAATCGCGTGCCACAGGATCCCTTGCCGGACGGCTATGACCTCATCATGAGCACGCTGTTCCTGCACCACCTCGATGAGGACGCCGCAATCTCGTTCTTGCGCGATGCCGCCGCCAAAGCTCGCGACAGGGTGGTCATTCAGGATCTGGTCCGTAGCCGTCTGAGCTATTGGTTCGCGCGGCTTGGTACCGGCGTCTTGCTATTGAGCGATATTTGCCGCGAGGACGGACGGACCTCGGTCGAGGGCGCCTTCAACTCGGCGGAGGCCAGGCAGCTTGCCGACAAAGCGGGACTTGACCGCGCCGAGGTCGTCAGGCGCTTCCCGTTTCGCTACCTCATCCGCTGGGTCACGCCTTAGAGCTGTCGCGCCTTTCGCGGGCGATCGAAGCTCCTCTCGAAGCCTCTCAGCCTGGTCGATTGGGCGAGCCAAGTCACAAGGCTCGGAAGGGCCGCGGCGAGCTTGACCGAGAACCCGTGCAGCCTCCGCACCTCAAACAGCACATTGACCAGCCCGGCCCAGCGGAATTGCGGCCGCAAACGACCGACAATCTGCGCTTGAAATTGGGTGGCGCTCCTCCCCGCCAGCACTGCTTGCGCTGCCGCTATTCCCGAGTAAAGCGCGATGGACATGCCGTCACCGGTAAATGACGGAATGACGGCGAGCTGATCGCCAAGCGGAAACACATTGGTTGCGATAGGACTGCGGCGAAGATAGCCGTAAGGAATTCCGGCAACCGCGACCGGCTTGTCCCATTGCGGCTTCGCCTCGTGCAGCAAAGCAGCGAGGATCTCTGATTGCTGCACAAAATATTTTGCCTGCTCCGGCCAGCTCGTGCCAATGCGCTGAAGGAGCGCGCGGTGTAACACCCAGCACAGAGTGACAAGGCGATCCTCGACCATGCAGGCGCCGATATAGCCACCATTGAAAGTGACGAGCTGCACCACATCCTCGAGCCGCCCCAAGCTGTCCGGCGTGACGCGAAACTGGAGTTTGAAGCCGACCATGTCGCTCACGGCGCGAGCATATTGGCGAAGATTGTGCTTGCCGGTCGCAAGTGCGGCGGCTCGGCCGGTGAACACTTGCGATCCCGCCTTCACGGTGACTGTCTCATCGCTTGCGTCGATTTGCGTGACCTGCACCCCGCGCTCGACGTTGGCGCCCTGGCTCTCAGCAGCCTCAAGCAGGGCTTGGTCAAGGCAGAAGCGTGATAAGCCAGCGCCGCGGAAAGGTAGCGGCGCCTCGGCGCAATCTCTCCCATTCGCGAGTCTGAAAATCGAAACTTGCATGGCGCCCATCGCGGCAAGATCGAGCCCGAGATAAGAAAGAAGCGCCTGCGCCTCGGCGCTCAAGAATTCGCCGCACACTTTGTGGTGCGGCGCCCGTGTGCCCTCCAGCAACACGACGGCCACGCCATTGCGCGCGAGCTCCAGCGCAAATGCGGCGCCGGCAAGTCCGCCGCCCACGGCGATGTAGGGAACCTCGCGCATAGGCGAAGTAGAGACATTCAATGTTCGCCAGGCAAGAGACGCGAGATGTCACGGAAGCGTGAACGCCGCGAATCAACCCTGCCACAGCGAATAGCGCACTAGCTTGGAGTGTTGACTCTGAACGGGCGGATTCGAACGGATTTTCGGCACACCGCATCGCGAGGAGTTCGGTGCTTCCTGCCACTAGAGCCAATATGCGTTGCCATGACGCATGCACGCGGCAGTCGTCATTTTCGCCTGCACGCCCACATTGGCGTTTCGAGGACGCCTCATGACGGCTCGCGCCATCAAGTCGCTCTCCCAAACTCTCGAACCCGCGGAGCGCGATATGCTAACCCGCCCTGCTTTGCGACTTCGCTCTCAACCTCACCCCACTGACACTGAGCGCGAGGTTGAGATTACCGCGCAGCGCCGCCCTGTCTCTCTCAATGTCGGCATTGCGTCAATCGCCACTGCGGTTCCCGCATACAAGATCAGCCAGCAAGAGGTCACCAAGCGCGCCATGCGCTTGTTTCCGCACCTCGCTCAGCGCGGCAGCCTCTATTCCAACACAGGGATCGATACGCGCTACGCCTGCATGCCGCCCGACTGGTATCACCAGCGACGAAGCTGGGAGGAGAGAAGTGCCGCATTTAACAAGCACGCGATCGATCTCCTCGCAGAGGTCGCGTGTAAGGCCACCGCCCGCGCCGGGCTGCAGATCAAGGACATCGACGCGATCGTGCTCAACACTATCACCGGTGTTGCCGTGCCGAGCCTCGATGCACTACTGATGAACCGGCTCGACTTCCGCAACGATGTCGAGCGGCTCCCAATTTTTGGCTTCGGTTGCGGCGGCGGGGTCGCGGGTCTTGCGCGTGCAGCCCAGCTTGCTCGGGCAGGACCTGGCACAAATGTGCTCTTCCTTAGCGTCGACCTCTGCTCGCTCTGTCTCAGAACTGAGGACGACAGCGTGACGATGTTCGTCGCCACCGCGCTATTCGGCGACGGAGCCGCGGGCATGGTGCTGAGAGACGCGGACGGTACGGGAGCCAATGGCCATGCGGCGCGCGCCTCGATTGAGGCCACGGGCGAGCACTTCTGGCGCGAGACCGAGCACATCATGGGTTGGGACATCAAGGACGATGGATTTGGCGTGGTCCTCAGTCCGGACCTCACGGTGTTGTTGCGCGCGCGGCTCGCGGCCGCGCTCAGCGCCTTCTTGCAGCGCCAGCACCTGACGCTCGCGGACTTCGATGGCTTCCTGTTTCATCCCGGAGGCCGTAAGGTCCTGCACTGCTTGGAGGACGTTCTGCCCTTGGAGTCTTCGGACCTCGCCCATTCCTGGGCCGTGCTCAAGGACTATGGCAATATGTCCTCGGCGACCGCGCTGTTCGTGCTTGAGCGCGCCCTGGCATCGGGGGCCAGGGGGCGGCACCTGCTTGGCGCATTCGGCCCCGGCTTCTCGGCCTATTTCGCGATCCTCGACCTGTGAACAGCACGCGCAGTCTGACCACGACCGACGCGGTCTCTGGCATCGACACGTAGGGTAAGTGCCTCGTCGAAAGCAGGAAAGCCCGATGGACGCTCGCCATTCTGCCGCTCCTCTTCATCGTGAAGAGGTCCAGAACGAAAGCCATCGTGATCGCCTAGGTCAGGCCGCCGCAGCGACGTCGCCCGAAAGAGCTGCGTCGAAAATCTTCCGGCTCCCCTCCTTGGTCAGGGGAACAGGGTTGCCGCCGGCAGTCGGATCAACGAGCGACATTTCGACGATCGTTTCAACCTTGCCCCTGTCTACACCCAGACCGCTCAGAGCGTGCGGCACGCCGGTCTGCTTGCGGAGATCAAGCACGGCCTTGAGGAAGCCGTCGAAACCGCCGGTAATACCTAGGAACCCCGCAAGCCGCGCAATCTTGGGCTCGATCGCCGCGCGGTTGAAGACAAGCACATAGGGCATGAAAACGCCGTTGGTTGTGCCGTGATGGGTGTTGTAGAGCGCGCCGACCGGATGAGACAGGGCATGGATCGCGCCAAGGCCCTTCTGGAAGGCGGCAGCGCCCATTGCCGCTGCACTCATCATGTGTGCGCGCGCTTTGAGGTCTTTTCCGTTTGCCACAGCCTTGGGCAGGTTGGCGAAGATGAGCCGCGTGCCCTCCACCGCAATGCCTTCGGCCATCGGGTGGTAGCTCGGCGCGCAATAGGCTTCGAGGCAGTGGGCGAGCGCATCCATGCCGGTTCCCATGGTGATCGAGGGCGGCATGCCGGCCGTCAGTTCGGGATCGCAGATCACCATGCGCGGCATCATTTTGGGATGAAAGATCACCTTCTTGGTGTGCGTCGCCTCATGCGTGATGACGCCGGCGCGGCCGACTTCCGAGCCAGTCCCTGCGGTGGTCGGCACGGCAATAATGGGCGCGATCTTGTCGGCATCGGCGCGCGTCCACGAATCGCCGATATCCTCGAAGTCCCACAACGGCCGGGTCTGCCCGGCCATGAAGGCAATGACCTTGCCGGTATCGAGACCCGAGCCGCCGCCGAACGCGATCACCCCGTCGTGGTTGCCTTTACGGAAGGCGGCGATCCCCGCCTCGACGTTCGATTCAACCGGGTTCGACTGGACATCGGAAAAGACCGCCACAGGGAGTCCGGCCTCCTTCAGTAGACCAACCGCCGTTGCGGTAATTGGCAACTTGGCGAGTCCGGCGTCGGTGACGAGCAAAGGGCGCCCAATCCCGGCGGCGCGGCAAGCTTCGGCCAGATCCTTGATACGTCCGGCTCCGAAACGAACGGCAGTCGGATAGCTCCAATTGGCGGTGGGTACGCTCATGTCCTGCTCCGGGATGGTCGCGATCAGACGTCGCGCAGATGAAAGCTCTTCGGCTGCGTCAGCGCGTCGAAGCCGTATTTCGACAGCGCCGCACCGCGGCCGGTATCCTTGACGCCGGTCCACACGAGATAAGGATCGAGATAGTCGCAGCGGTTCATAAAGACCGTCCCCGTCTCTATGCGGACGCCAAGTTCGGCGGCGCGGTCTGCGTCGCGCGTCCAGATCGAGGCTGTGAGGCCGTACGGGCTGTCATTCATCAGCGTCACTGCCTCGTCGTCATCTCGAACCTTCATGATGCCGACGACGGGACCGAAGCTCTCCTCTCGCATCACCTCCATCTGGTGATTAACGTTGATCAGCACCTCTGGCGCGAGATAAGGCGAACCCGAGCGATCGCCTTCGACCTTCATGTTGATCAGCGCCCTGGCGCCCTTGCGCTTGGCCTCCTCGATCTGCCCGCGCACGATATCGGCGGAGGAGCCGCGCACCAGCGGGCCGAGCGTGGTCGCTTGGTCTAGCGGATTGCCGACCACGTATTTGCGCGTGAGGTCGGCGAAGCCCTCGACGAAATTGTCATAGACCTTGGCATCGACATAGATGCGCTCGATCCCGCAACAGGATTGCCCCGAATTGTAGAACGACCCGTCGACAAGATTCTCGATGGCGTGATCGAGCTTGGCGTCGGCCCTGACATAGGCAGGGTCCTTGCCGCCGAGCTCAAATCCGGTCGAGGTGAAGGTGCCGGCGGCGGCACGCTCGATGGCGCGGCCGCCGGGGACCGAGCCGGTAAAATTGACGTGGTCGATGCGGCCGGACCCTATCAGCTTCTCGGCCTGGTCATGCGACATGACGAGATTGTGGAACAGGCCCTTCGGCAATCCTGCCCGGCGGAAGGCCTCGGCAAATCGCTCGCCGACCAGCAGCGTCTGCGCCGCGTGCTTCAGGATGATGGCGTTGCCGGCCAATAGCCCCGGCACGATGGTATTGACGGCGGTGAGGTAAGGATAGTTCCACGGCGCGATCACCAGCACGACGCCGACCGGCTCGCGCGTGATGTAGCGGCGAAAGCCAGGCTTCTCCGGCGGGTAACAGGGGCGAAGCGCGTCCTCGGCGAGCGCCACCATGGCCCGCGTGCGCTCCTCGACGCTGCCTTTCTCGCCGCCATAGCGGACTGGCCTCCCCATCTGCCAGGCCAGCTCGACCGCGATGTCGTCATTCATGGCGAGCAAGGCGTCGAGAAAGGCGAGGATGTAGCGCTTGCGCTCGGCGACCGGAACTGCCTTCCACTCGGGCAAGGCTGCACGCGCGGCTCTTACCGCGGCAT
>DATFVO010000338.1:0-4472 GCA_035260265.1 Methyloceanibacter sp. | reverse complement strand
ATCGCGACCCCGATCACACCCGCCCGATAAAGAGGATCGGTGAGCTGGAAGCCCATCGTCACCAGGGCGACGATCACGGTGAGCGAGGCCCCCAGCACCCCGAACGGACTGCGATATGGCCGCTCGATACTGGGGAAGCGGCGGCGAAGCTGAATGAAGGTGAGGCCTTGCAGGAGATAAGAGAACATCGCTCCAAACACCGCCATGTTGAGGAGCACGCCGCCGATGAAGGAGCCGGCCGCCTCTCCGCCCATGGTGAACCACACGACCAGCATCACGGCAAGTCCAAGCAATCCTCCGGTGATCAAGGCGACGTTCGGTGTCTTGTGCGTGCCGTGGGTGACCGACAGAAAATGCGGGAAATAGCCTGCCCGTGACAGGGAGTAGATCTGCCGTCCATAGGCGAAAATGATTGCGTGGAAGCTTGCCACCAGTCCGCATATAGCGATCAGGCTCAAGAGCTTCGCCCAGTTCGACCCGAAGATCGCGCGGAACCCGTCGAGGATTGGTTCGCCCGAGGTGCCGAGCGCAAATGCGCCGTGGACCGTCGTTAGCGTACCGGCGGCATCCGTCACTTGGCGCTCGATCGGAATCGAAGGATTGAAGAGCAGAACCAGGAACCCAAGCACGATCAGCGTGAACATGCCGAGCATGAGGCCTTTCGGCATGTCGCGCTCAGGATGGGCCGACTCTTCTGCTGCAAGCGGAAGCTGCTCGATGGCGAGGAACAACCAAACGGCAAAGGGAAGCGCAGCAAGGACGCCGTGTAGGCCGAACGGCAGGAAAGGACCATGGCCTTCCGGCAATTCGACGGCTGCTCCCGTTGCAGGATCGACCCCGATATTCATCGCGTATTTGCCGAAGTCGAAAAACGGAATGGCACTGACAAAGAAGACCACAAGGATGAGGATCGCGAGCAGCGTCACCATTGTTGTAACTAAGAAGGATAGCTCGACGCCGCGAGTATTGGCCCCAATGAAGAAGATGTAGCCCAGGACCCACCAGACCGGCTCGAAGGCAGGCGGCGTCTCAAAAATCGCCGTGAGGTAGGTGCCGATAAAGTAGACGATCACAGCGGGCGTCAGCACGTACTCGATGTTCTCGGCAACCCCGGTGATGAAGCCGCCCCACGGCCCGAATGCCGTACGGGCGAAGGAATAGGCGCCGCCGGTATGCGGAAGTGCCGGGCTCATCTCGGCGATCGAGTAGGTGAGGCCGAGATACATGATCGTGATAATGATGGTGCCGATGAACATGCCGCCCCACCCGCCCACCGAGAAGCCCAGGTTCCACCCGGAGAAATCCCCCGAGATCACTGCCGCGACGCCGAGCGCCCATAGATAGAAAACGCCGGCGTGACGTCTCAGCTCACGCTGGTCGAAATAGTCCTGGGCAGGAATGTGATAAGAGACCCCCCCTTCGTGCTTGCGAGCCATTTACCGCTCCACGTCCCTTCTCGCTCACATCCTATGCCAGGAGCGGGATTCACACCACGGCATGTTCGGCGGCCGCTCCAAGCAGAGCTGGCGTAGCGGCGAGGAGAATATCGGCCAACCGATCAGCCCACGCCCTTTGTCCGGCCTTATCGGCGATTTCATCGTTGCGAATCTCAATCATGGCCGCCAAGAGGCCATGCGGGCGCGCGTGCCTGCTGACCGTGTAGTAAACGAGATCTGCCGGAGCATAGGGCTCGTTGACGCCGACGGTGAGCGCTGGGTCTGCGGTGAGCCCGATGATCAAAGCATTGGCCATGCAGGCCTCCTCGTCGAAAACGATTCCAACCTGCCACGGCCGCGCCTTGCCGAGATAGATCGGCGTGAAGGAGTGGATGGCGATCAATACGGTCGCGACGCCTGCCGCAAGGCGGCGCGCGAGGCATGCATCGATTGCATCATGGTAGGGCACGTGAATGTGGTCGATTCGCCGCGCCCGTTCCGCAGTGCTTAGATCGCGATTGGCGAGCACCGGGCGGCCTTCGCTCTCGACCACAATGAGACTGGCCGCGTCGAGCGGGCGGTTGCAGTCGATGACGAGGCGGGAGACGTCGGGCCAGAACAGAGGCCCATCGAGTTTTGCCGAGAGCAGGCGCGCCACGGCAAGCGCGCCGGGGTCCCACGCGATATGCGTTGCAAGCGCACCGGTGGCAAATCCGAACGACGGATACTCCTCCGGGATGCGATTAGAGGCATGATCGCAGAGGATCACGAAGGGCCCGGCGCCCGCTTCGTTCTCCGCCACGATCAGATTGCGGTCTTCTACCGCTTTATCGAGGACTGACGTCATCACCCCGGACAAGTCTTTCGCAAGGCCGGGCGCGAGCCTATCAGGCGGCTCTGGCGCTAGAAAGCAGACTTAGCGGAGGCGCGGCTTTGAAGGGAGAACGATCTGCGCAGACTTGAGTCCGGCGGGCAGTTTGAGGCCGTTAGAGATCGACACGGGGCCCCAGGGAGAGGCCGAACCAAATTAGCATGATCCCACCGACTATGAGCATGAGCTCGACCAGTTGGTAACGCTTCAGGAAGCGCCAGAAGCGCGGCCTGCGCGGCTGGTAGTAAGGCGCGTCATGAAAATGCGCGCGGGAATTTCGGACCATGAGCAAGCTCGCGCTGACGTGGAGTAACCAAGCTCGGTCCCTCCTACATTCACGCCATCGACGGCTCACGCCCCGTGCTCAATGCGGCACGGCTTATTCTCCGCTCGGTCGAGACACCGCACCGGCTCGATCTCGTCGATCTTGCGGACGATCCCAGCCTCAGGACCGCGCTTGAGCCGACCTACGACATCGTCCAGCTGCTTGCGGTCTACCAGCACGTGGACCGCGCGAGGGGTGATCTCGCAGCCCGGCGCATGCTGGCAACGCTCGCCGAGCGCTGCAGCGAAACGTTCATCGTCGCGTCGCAGCCCTCTTATATACCCGCCATCATCGAGGTGCTTTCGGCGGCGCAGTTCAGGCTCGAACGTGAAACGACGTCGCCCGCGATACGCGTCAAGCACGTCGTATTTTACCGCGAGTAGACATGCGGGACTGCCCTCGGCCGCCTCCTCCGATGCGGCTTGAGCGCGCTCACAGCACCTAATCGTGTCGAAAATCTGCCGCCAGCGTGGCGTTCGCTCCTAGACTGCGCCAACTGCAAAGGCTAACAAATCCGGGCGCAAACGAAGTTCCCCGCCGCGATGGCTCTTCCCAAGCTCGCCGAAATCCGGATTGGCATTATCGGTCTTGGCTATGTCGGCCTGCCGCTCGCCGTCTATCTCGCACGGCACTTCCCGGTGCTCGGCTTCGACATCGATCGTGAGCGCGTCGCCGAGCTTTCGCACGGCACCGACCGCACACGCGAGGTCACCGAGGAGGAATTTGCGCACGCCACGCGCCTCACCTACTCGGCCGATGTTGAGAGTCTTCGAGAGGCAAATTTCTACATCGTCACCGTGCCGACGCCGGTCGATCAAGCAAAGCGTCCCGACCTGAGCGCGCTTATCTCCGCGAGCAGGCTCGTGGGATCGGTGCTCGGAAGAGGCGATGTGGTGGTCTATGAGTCGACCGTCTATCCCGGAGCAACGGAGGAAATTTGCGTGCCTGAGCTCGAGAAGGCGTCAGAGCTTAGCTTCAACCGCGATTTCTTCGCAGGCTATTCGCCTGAGCGCATCAACCCCGGCGACAAGAAGCACCGCCTGCCGGCCATAATCAAGGTCACCTCGGGCTCGACACCCGAGGCCGCCGACCTGATCGATGCCGTGTACGCCACCGTGATTACTGCCGGCACGCATCGCGCAAGCTCAATGCGCGTCGCTGAGGCCGCCAAGGTCATCGAGAACATCCAGCGTGACGTAAACATCGCGCTGATCAACGAGCTCGCCATGCTATTCAAGCAGCTCGGGCTTGAGACACGCGAGGTGCTAGAAGCGGCGGGAACCAAGTGGAACTTTCAACCCTTCCGCCCCGGCCTGGTTGGTGGCCACTGCATCGGCGTCGATCCCTATTACCTGACGCACAAGGCCGAGCAGCTCGGTTTTCATCCGCAGATGATTCTCGCCGGGCGCCGCATCAATGACGGCATGGCCGCCTTCGTCGCGAACGACGTGATCAAGACCATGCTCAAGCGGAAACAGTCGATCGACCGCGCCCGTATCCTGGTGATGGGCTTCACCTTCAAGGAGAACGTGCCTGACACGCGCAATACCAAGGTCGCCGATCTCGTGCGCACCTTACGCGACTTCGTGGCCGAGGTCGTGGTCTACGACCCATTGGCGGATATCGAGCTTGCCAAGCACGAATATGGGGTTGCCCTGACCAATAAGCTGCCCGTAGGCTCGTTCGACGCGATCATCCTCGCCGTCAAACACGAGCCGATTGCCGGGATGGGTGAGGATGGCATCAAGGCGTTGCTCGCGCCGGGCGGTCTCATCTATGACCTGAAAGGTGTCCTGCCGCCCTCCATCAGCCACGCGCGGATTTAGCAAAAACAACCCCA
>DATFVO010000337.1:0-10379 GCA_035260265.1 Methyloceanibacter sp. | reverse complement strand
CGGCGCGGATGTCGGTGGCGAGCTCGACGTCATAACCGCGACGGGCAAGCTCCTGAGCGAGCGCTGCGGCGGGAAAGAGGTGCCCGCCAGTGCCTCCAGCAGCAAGCAGAATCAAGCGGCCACTCAAGCCGCCTGCTCCTTGATGCCAGCGTGCTCCTGATCGGGCTCGGCTGCCACGCTAACGGTGACCCGCCCCGCCATCGGCCGCTTACGCGTTAAACCGAGCGCAAATCCCATGGTCAGCGCCATGGCGAGCAGGGAAGAGCCGCCATAAGAGATGAACGGCAGCGTCATGCCCTTGGCGGGGAGGAGCCCGACATTGACCGCCATGTTGATAAGCGCCTGAAGGCCAAACAGCATGACGAGCCCCGCCACGGCATGCCTGATGAAGCCGTCGGGCTCTTGCGAGGCCTTCGACAGGCCGCGCAACACGATGAAGGCGAAGAGGGCAAGCAGGATCAGGCATGCGATCAGCCCATACTCCTCGGCGGCCACAGCGAAAATGAAATCGGTGTGCGAGTCCGGAAGCACGTCCTTTACCGTCCCCTCCCCGGGACCCTGTCCGAACCAGCCGCCATGCAGGAAGGAGTCGATCGACCGGTCGGTCTGGTAGGTGTCGCCAGAGGCAGGGTTTAAGAAGCGATCGATGCGCGATGCCACGTGCGGAGCGAGGAAATAGGCCGAGGCCACGCCAGCCATCCCGGCGAGGCCGAGCGCGGCCATCCAGATGAGATTGATGCCGGCCATGTAGACGAGCGCGCCCCATATCAGCGTGACGAGAAGTGTCTGGCCGAAATCGGGTTGCATGATGAGCAGCACAACGAACACGGCATAGAGCGCGACTGCCAATTGGATGCCCGGCACGTCGCGCCGCTTCTGAGCCTCGTTGAACAGCCAGGCAGTCAGCACGATGAAGGCGGGCTTCACGAATTCCGACGGCTGCAAAGAAATGAATCCGATCTGAAGCCAGCGCTTGGCGCCTTTGATCTCAGGGCCAAGACCGAGGATCAGAGCCATGAGCACGATGCCCACCAGAAAAATAATGAGGCTCGCACGGCGGATCTGCTTCGGTGTCAGCGTCGAGGCCACGAACATGATGGCGACCGAAGGCAAAAGCAGGGCTGCGTGGCGCCGCACGAAGTGAAACGGCTCGAGGTCGTATTTCGCGGCAATCCCAGGGCTCGCCGCGAAGGACAGAACGAGGCCGAGACCCATGAGCAAAAGAAGGCCGAAGAACATGAGGCGGTCGACGGTGAACCACCAGTCCGACAACACGCTTCGGTCGGCGCGGGTAATCCTCATGCCGCTTGCCCCTGCTTAGGCTGTACGCTCTCAGCACCGTCGAGGCTCATGACGATGGCGCGGAAAGCCTCGCCACGTTTCTCGAAGTTGGCGAACTGGTCGTAGGAGGCGCAAGCGGGCGAAAGCAGCACGACGGGCTCTTTGGCGGACGAGCGGCCGGCGTCGGCGGCGGCAGTTGCTACCGCCTGGTCGAGTGTGCCGCAATAGGTATGCGCCACTGCGCTACCGAGCTGGCGCGCGAAGGCGTCCGCAGCCTCGCCGATCAGGTAGGCGCGCACGATTCTTGGGAAGAACGGTTCGAGCCCCGCCAAGCCCCCCTCCTTAGGCCTGCCACCAATGATCCAGTAAATGTCAGTAAAGCTTGCCAGCGCCTTACCGGCGGCGTCGGCATTGGTGGCCTTGGAGTCGTTGACGAACAGGACCTTGCCCCTTTTTGCCACCTGCTCCATGCGGTGGGAGAGCCCAGCAAAGCTCTGCAAACCTTGGGAAATGGCCGTGGCCGAAATGCCTTGCGAGCGGGCGAGAGCATAGGCAAAAGCCGCGTTTTGCCAGTTATGGACGCCTCTAAGCGAGCCGATCCCGGCGAGATCGACCTGCGCCAGCTCTTTGCCGTCTTTCACCTCGTGCAATACCCCCTGATCGGCCCAGACGCCGGTCTTCACAGGACGCCCCACCGCGACACGTTTGACGGCGAATGGTCCCTTCAGCGCGTAGGCTACAGCGCGCGAGGGCTTGTCATCGACGCCCACGACTGCGGTCGCTCCAGGGCCGAGCTTGGCAAAGACCTGCGCCTTGATGCCCGCATAGTTCTCAAGCGTGCCGTGTCGATCGAGATGGTCGGGAGTGATGTTGAGAAGCGCGGCGGCATCGGGCGCAACCGAAGCCGCTAGGTCGATCTGAAATGACGAAAGCTCTATCACGTAAGTGAGGTCGGGTGCGAAGGGCTCAAGATCGAGCACCGCCTTGCCGATATTGCCGCCGAGCGCCACGCGCTTTCCGACGGCTTCCAGAAGGTGGGCCGTAAGGGCGGTCGTGGTCGACTTGCCATTGGTACCGGTAATGACCACGACCTTGCCTGGCGCTTTGTGCTTGGCGCGCTCGCGAAAGAACAGCTCGATATCGCCGATCAACTCGACACCTGCGTCGCGCGCCTTCTTCACCGCCCAATGCGGCTCGGGGTGGGTTAGCGGAATACCAGGCGCAAGCACGAAAGCTGCGAAGCGCGACCAATGGAGGGAGGAAAGGTCAGTTAGCACGAGGCCGGCACCTAGCGCCTCAGTCCTGCCTTTCTCCTTGTCGTCCCAGGCAAAGACATTGGCGCCACCGGCCTCGAGAGCGCGC
This sequence comes from Methyloceanibacter sp., assembly GCA_035260265.1. Classification (GTDB taxonomy): domain Bacteria; phylum Pseudomonadota; class Alphaproteobacteria; order Rhizobiales; family Methyloligellaceae; genus Methyloceanibacter. Next base: position 7,736 of record DATFVO010000337.1, on the reverse strand, counting down.
GCCGAGGCGATGCCGCTCAAGCCAAGCCCTAGCACCGCAACGTCGCGGCCCGAGAAGATCGTCACGGGAATCATAAGAGGAGAACTTAGCGTAATTTCAGCGTGGCGAGGCCGGCAAGGGCGAGCACCACGGCGATGATCCAAAACCTGATGACCACGGTCGATTCGGGCCAGCCCTTCTGCTCGAAATGGTGATGCAGAGGAGCCATCCTGAAAACGCGCACGCCAAACAGCTGATATGAGGTGACCTGCACGATCACCGAAGCTGCTTCGAGCACGAACAGCCCGCCGACGATGGCGAGCACCAATTCATGCTTGGTCGCGACGGCGATGGTGCCGATCGCGCCCCCAAGCGCGAGTGACCCGGTATCGCCCATGAAGATGAGCGCTGGCGGCGCATTGAACCAGAGAAAGCCGAGGCCTGCGCCGACTAGCGCACCGCACACCACGGCGAGCTCGCCGGTCCCCTCAACGAAGTGGATCTGCAAGTAGTCGGCGAACACCACGTTGCCGACCAGGTAGGAGATGAAGCCGAACGCGGCTGCGGCGATCATCACCGGCACGATAGCAAGGCCGTCGAGCCCGTCGGTCAGGTTCACCGCGTTCCCCGCGCCCACGATGATGAAGGCGCCGAACGGAATGAAGAACCAGCCGAGATCGATCTCGATAAACTTGAAGAAGGGAATGGCGAGTTCCGTGGAGAGCGGAGCCTCACTGACTTTGGCGATAACTGCGGTGGCGATCAGGGCCGCAGCACCCTCGATAATGACCTTGATGCGGCCGCGAAAGCCTTCGGCCGACTGCTTGGTCACCTTGAGATAGTCGTCGTAAAGGCCGACCGCGCCATACACGAGGGTAAGCAACAGAACGACCCACACATAAGGATTGCGCAGATTGCCCCACAACAGGACTGCGACCGTCACGCCGGACAAGATCATGAGCCCACCCATGGTCGGGGTGCCCTGCTTCAGCAGCAGATGACGCTCCGGGCCCTCTTTCCTGATCGGCTGGCCCTTGCCTTGGCGAATGCGCAAAGACTTAATGATGCGCGGTCCGAACAGGAACACGAACAGAAGCGCGGTGAGCACCGCGCCGCCGCTGCGGAACGTGATGTAGCGGAAGATATTGAAGATGGGGAGCTCAGGGGTGAACTCGGTCAACCAGTAAAGCATCCCTTTCCCCGTATAAGGCCTGGCTTAGACCGATGCAGTTTCCGCGCCGAAGCGGCGCTTCAGCGCCTCGACAAGCGGGGCCATGCGGCTGCCGAGAGACCCCTTGACCATGATCACGTCCCCCGGCCCTACAGCTTCCACCAGCCGCGGAGCAAGCTCCTCGGAGGTCTTGGCGTAAGCGCCACGGCGACTTGTCGGCAGTGCCTGGTAAAGCGATCCCATCAACTCGCCACAAACAAAGACAACATCTACGCCCGCCCCGTCAATGAACTCGGCGAGTCCCTGATGCAGTTTTTGCCCCTCAGGCCCAAGCTCAAGCATGTCGCCAAGCACGGCGACCCGGCGGCGGAACTCCGACCTCGGTGTAAGCCCGAGCGTTGCAAGCGCCGCGCGCATCGAAGCTGGGTTGGCGTTATAGGACTCATCGATGATGGCAATGCGCCGGTCTTTGCTGCCGAGAAGGGTGCGCGCGCCGCGGCCGGCCTGCGCGTGAAGGCCTGAGAGCGCACGCGCGGCAAGATCGAGATCGGCGCCTGCGATCTTCACCGTGGCGAGCACAGCGAGCGAGTTCTGCACGAGGTGGCGACCAGGCGCCCCGAGCGAGTAGCTGGTCGGGGTGCCGAGGATATTGGCATTCACGTTCGAGCCGTCGGGATAAAGCTCCACGTTTACCAGCCGCGCCTCTGCGCCTTCAGCTTCGCCGAAGCCGACGATCGTGGCGCCGGCTTTGAGTGCATGACTTTTGAGTCTCTCGTAGTAAGGGCTGTCGCGGTTGATGATCGCAGTGCCCCCGCGCTCAAGCCCGCGAAAGATTTCAGCCTTAGCGTCGGCGATCTCTTCGACCGAGCGGAAGAAGCCGAGATGCACAGGCGCGACGGTGGTGATAATGGCGATATGCGGCCTGATCAGCTTCGTCAGCGCGTCGATCTCGCCGGCATGATTCATCCCCGCCTCGAACACGCCGAAGCGTGTGTCCTTCGGCATGTTGGCGAGCGATAGAGGCACGCCCCAATGATTGTTGAAGGACTTGACCGAAGCATGCACCGAACCGCTCGGCGCGAACGTGAGCCTCAGCGCTTCCTTGGTGCCAGTCTTGCCGACGCTGCCGGTGACGGCGATGACTACCGTATGGCGGGCGCGCGCCCGGCCCGCCCTACCGAGGGCGTTCAGCGCTTCAAGGGTGTTGCCGACACGGATGAGCCTTTCCTCATCGCCATGGGGAAAGTTTCGATCAACGACGGCGCAAGCTGCGCCTTGCTCCAAGGCAGCAGCGACGAAGGCGTGCCCATCTCGATTAGGACCTCTGATGGCGACGAAACCCTCGCCCTTGACGAGGCTGCGGGAATCGATGGAGAGGCCCGCGACGGGCGCTTCGACCGCTCCGAGGCATGTGCCGCCGGTGGCGGTGACGATCTCGTCCAAGGTCCAAACCGGCTCAGCCAACCTTAGCCTCCTGTTTCAGAGCAGCTTCGACTGCATCATGATCGCAAAACGGGATCACGGTTGTCCCAATAGTTTGACCGGTCTCGTGGCCCTTGCCGGCAACGAGCAGGACATCGCCGCGTTTGAGTCTTGCAACGGCCTCGGCGATCGCGGTCGCACGGTCTACGATCTCGAGCGCTCCGGGTGCCGCCGCCAAGATCTGGCGGCGAATTTCCGCCGGCTGTTCGCTCCGCGGATTGTCGTCGGTGACGATGGCAAGGTCCGCCTTCTGCACCGCCACGCGTCCCATCTCTGGCCTCTTGCCCTTGTCGCGATCGCCACCGCAGCCGAACACGACGATGAGCCGGTTCTCGACGTAAGGCCGCAAGGCGTCGAGCGCCTTGGCGAGGGCGTCCGGCGTGTGGGCGTAATCGATGAAGATTGGCGCGCCCCCTCTCGCCGTTCCGGCGAGGTCCAGGCGGCCACGCGCCCCGCGCAGCGTTTCGAGCAACGGCAGAGCCGTATCGGCGGTCCCGCCTGTCGCCATGGCGAGGCCAGCGGCGACGAGTGCGTTTGAGGCTTGGAAGGCGCCGACCAGCGGCAAGCGCACTTTGTGCCTCTCGCTAGCATGCTCGACGACCAGGATTTGGCCGAACCCATCGATTTCTGCCGAGACAAGCCGTAGAGTCTTGCCTGAGCGCCCGACCGAGATCAGCTCCAATCCTCGCGCCTTTGACGCGTCGGCAACTTGCAGTCCGGCGTCGCTGTCGACATCGACGACTGCACCGGCGCCTTTCGACAGAAGCTCGGTGAACAGGCGAAGCTTCTGCGCGAAATAATCTTCGACGCTCGCGTGATAGTCCAAATGATCGCGCGTGAGATTAGTGAAGGCGCCAGCGGCAAAGCTGATGCCGTCGACGCGGCGCTGCTGAAGGCCATGGCTCGATGCTTCCATCGCCAGATGCGTAACTCCATCCTTGGCGAGCCGGGCGAGGAGCGCGTGTAGCTCGATCGGGTCCGGCGTGGTGTGCTTAAGGACTTCAGTGCCGCGCGGGCTCACCACGCCGACCGTTCCGAGACTCGCGGCCTTGAAGCCCTCGCCCGTCCAGATCTGGCGCACGAATGACGCCACCGACGTCTTGCCGTTAGTGCCGGTGACGGCGACAGAGGTCTTCGGCTGGAGGCCGAAAAAGCGCGCGGCGATGAGGGCAAGAGCCCTACGCGGATCTCCGTCTTCTATGACCGGCACTGAGGCCGTCGCGGGTGCGCTGCCGTCAGGCGCGAGGATTGCGGCCGCGCCGCGCTGCAGGGCATCAGCGATGAAGCGCGCGCCGTCGGTCTTCACCCCAGGCAGAGCGGCAAACAGATAGCCAGGCTTGACTGCGCGGCTGTCGGCAGCGAGGCCGGTAATGGCCACGCGCGCCGCGCCCGCAGGCAGCTTAGCCTCGAGCCCGATCAGCTCACCGAGTGTCATTTCCGCACCTGAACCCCGAAATGCGGCGCTTCCTTGAGGCCCCAAGCTCTCCGCCAACGCCTTGACATAAGGCGTCTTTTAATAGGAGGCGAGCACCTTCGCGTCAAATTGGCGCTGGTCCTCGGGGAGCCGCGGCGCGACGCCGAGGATCGGGCCGATGCGCTCGATGATCTTGCCGGCGGTAGGAGCGGCGTTGGTGCCTGCCGTCGCCTGATTGCTCGACTCAGGCACGCGCTGCGGCTCGTCGAGCATGACGAGCACGAGATATTCCGGCGCGTCGGTCGGGAAGGTGCAGAGGAAGCTCGTGAGCAACGAGGAGGTCGAGTAATGCCGCCCAACCACCTTCTCGGCCGTCCCGGTCTTGCCGCCGACGCGATAGCCTTCGGCATTGGCGCGCTTGCCGGTCCCCTTCAGCACATTGAGCCGCATCAGCTTCAGCATGGCGGCGCTGGTCCGCGGCTTTAGTACGCGCGTGCCCGCGCTCATTCCCTCCTCGCGCGAGCGTGGTAGGAAGGTCGGCGTCACGGCGATGCCGCCATTGACGAGCGGCAGAGTGGCGGTGGCGAGCTGGAGCGGCGTGACCGACAGGCCGTGGCCGAAGGCGATGGTCATGGTGTTCAGCTTCTGCCAGTGAGTGGGGATGATGGGCAGAGCGGTGTCGCCGATCTCCGTCGGCGTACGGCTGAGCAGGCCCAGTCTCTTGAGGAAAGCGCGGTGGCGGTCGATACCCATCTCCAGCGCCATCTTCGCTGCACCGACATTCGAGGAATAGGTGAACACCTCGGGCAGGCTTAAGACCCGATGCTGCCCGTGGAAGTCGCTGATGGTGAAGGACGCGTAGTGGATCGGGCCCGTGGCATCGAAGGTCGAATGCATCGAGGCAAGCCCGTAGTCGAGCACGCCGGCTACGGTAAACACCTTGAACACCGAGCCCATCTCGTAAACTCCGAAGCCGATGCGATTGAGCCGGTCCTTCTCGAGCGCCTGCTCTCTGCGGTTCGGGTCGAAGTCCGGTAGCGAAGACAGCGCAAGCACCTCGCCCGAATGGACATCCATGACGATGCCCGCGGCGGCCTTGGCGTGGTAGGTCGCCATCGCGCGGCTGAGCTCCTCGCGCAACACATGCTGCACGCCGAGGTCGAGAGACAGTGACACGCTCTCGTCAGATGACGGCGAGTCGGGATGGAGCATGGTGAGCTGCGGATTGTCGTCGACGAATTTCTCGATGCCGGCGAGGCCTCTGTTGTCGACATCGACTAGGCCGACCACGTGGCTTGCGGTCGGGCCCATGGGATAGACGCGGCGATATTCCTCGATGAAGTCGAGACCTGGCAGCCCGAGCTCGTAAATCTCCTCCTGCTGCTTGGGTGTGAGCTCGCGCCTGATGCGGACGAATCTCTTTCCGGCCTTGAGCTTCTCGCGGAGCTCTGCGGCGTTCACATCGGGAAGCATGCTCGTTACCTGCTCGACCAGCTCGTCGATGTCGATGACCTTCTGCGGGTCGGCGTAAAGAGTCGCGCCCTTGATGTCGGTGGCAAGCAGCCTTCCGTTGCGGTCGACGATGTCGGGCCGGTGGACGGTCGTCGAGATGTCTCGCAAACTTCCGCCGCCGGGCCCGCTTCCGATGAAGCCGAGCGTCACGAGACGGCCGGCGATCAGCACGAAGGCGAGTGCAAAGCCAAGGCAGGCGAGACGAAAGCGATACCTGCCGCGTGCAAGGTAGGCCCGCTCGGCTCGGGCCTCTGCGGCATTCCATTTGGCGGACTCGGACACGGGATCGCTGAGTCTATTGAGCTGAGGTCTGAACCGGCGTCACGATTTTGGCGGCGGGCCACGGCGCGGCCGTGATGGCCGGCTCCGCCTCCGCCGTCGCGATGGCTGCTCCCGGCTTCACTGCAGGCTGGGTGGCTTGCGCAGTTGCCCTAGGCGACGTCGCCGCGGCCGTGATCTCGAACCGGCTCCGATCGAAATCGCGATCGGACACGGTGTCGACGGTGACGAGCTGGCGGGGCTGAGTCGGAGCGAGCTTCAGATATTTCTGCGCAAGGCGCTCGATGCGCTCGGGCCGATTGAGCAGGCTCCATTCCGCACGCAACACGGCAAGCGCGTCACGCTCCTGGTCGACTTGCTTGCCGAGAGAGACGATCTCCTCGTCGAGCGCGCGAGCTTCGTACTTCACCTGATAGATGACGTAAGCGAGCGCGACTAGGCCGAGGACGAGGCAGACGTTTACGAAACGCAACATTTGGAACTCACGAACTTGACTAACTCACATGCCAAAACTGATCTGCGGGACCCCTAAAGCGACAAGGTCGGGACCATGCGCTGGCGCCGCGGTTCGCTCCGCCGCCCTGAGGCGCGCCGAGCGCGCGCGCGGGTTTCGCCTTATCTCGGATTGATTGGGTTCTATCGGATGCCGGTTAAGAAGCCGGAAGCTCGGCGCAAAGGCAGCGTCGGAAGTCTCGGGCAGATGCCGTGAGCCGCGCGGCGCTGGCGTGCTCCGGCTCGCGAAGAAGCGCTTAGCGATGCGATCCTCGAGCGAATGGAAGGTGACGACTACCAGCCGGCCACCGGCCTTGAGCAACCGCTCTGCGGCGGAAAGACCGCGTGCGAGCTCATCGAGCTCGTCGTTCAGATAAAGACGGAGCGCCTGGAAGGTACGCGTCGCCGGGTGTTTGGCTTCGTCGCGCTTGCGGCCGAGCACGCGCGCGACGATGTCCGACAGCTCTTTCGTCGTTTCGATCGGCGCTTCGGCGCGCCGTGCCACGATAGCTTTGGCAATTGCGCGCGAGCGGCCTTCCTCGCCGAGTTTGCCGATGATCTCGGCGAGTTCTCCGGCGGAGAGTTCGTTGACAATGTCGCTCGCGCTCGGCCCTTCTTTGCCCATGCGCATGTCGAGCGGCCCTTCGTGAATGAAGGAGAAGCCGCGCTCCGGCTCATCGAGCTGCATCGAGGAGACACCGAGATCGAGCGCGACGCCGTCGACGGCTTCGATTCCCTGCCGGTTCACGATCTCGTCCATGGCGCCAAAGCGGCCGGCGACGAGCTTCAGCCGGCCCGGGAACTTCGCAGCAAGCGCGCGACCTGCCGCGACCGCCTCGGGATCGCGATCGATGGCGATGACCTCGCATTCCGCAGCTTCGAGGATGGCTTTGCTGTAACCGCCAGCGCCGAACGTCCCGTCGACGATGATTGCGCCGGACTTCGGCTCAAGCGCGTGAAGCACCTCCGAGAGCATCACGGGAATGTGGCGGGCCGGTCCGCCGACGGCCGCCATATGCGCGCCGCGACCCGCCATCATTCCCGTGCTCCCTCTGGCCCGCCGCTTCCGCGGCGCCCCGCGCCGAGCAACTTGCGAAGATCGCGCACCTTCTGGCGCGCCTCCGCCTGATAGGATTCGAAACGCTTGGGCTCCCACATCTGAAACTTCTCGCCGAGCCCGACGAACGTGATGTGGCTCGTGATGCCGGCATGCTCGCGCAAGCGCTCCGGCAAAGTGGTGCGCCCATCCTGATCGATGGAGAGAACCTCGCTCGAGCCGAATAGAGCGGTCGCGAGCTGGTCCTTCTCGTCTGAATAAGGGACGAGGTCCTCGACCAGCGCGTTGATCTTGTCGACCAGCCGCCGGCCTCCGGCATCGAGCGCAGGCGCATCGAGCGACGGATAGCA
>DATFVO010000336.1:0-7573 GCA_035260265.1 Methyloceanibacter sp. | reverse complement strand
GACCAGCTCGCGGCCGATGGCGCGGCAAGCTCGAGCGTGTGCAGTGTGATGGCGAAGAAGAAGGCCGGCTCCTCGCCATCGGCAAACAGCGACTTGGTGGCCTTCGCGCCGAGATAGGCGTCGGCCAGCGCGTTCGCGCGCGCTGCGCCAACCTCGCACAGCCTCCAGGGATTTGCCTTTTCGCCATGCCGCAGGATGATGATCCGCGCTGGCGCCGCGAACGCAGTTGTCGTGAACGCCATCGCCAGAACTGCCGCAAGGATGAGACGAGCGAGCGTCAAGGGCATACCTCATAAGGTTTTGAGTCGATTGCAGATCACGTCGCGGAGCCTCTTGGGACTGGCGTCCCAAGGCGCGGCGCGAGAGGCGAAGAGATGCGCCTGCGACCTCAGGATCAGCCCGTCCTCCAACACCTTGAGATGATTGGCGCGGAGCGTCGTGCCCGTCGTGGTGATGTCCACGATCAGCTCGGCGGTGCCAGCCGCGGGCGTGGCCTCAGTGGCGCCGACGCTTTCCATGATGCGATAGCCAGCTACACCGTTCGCGGCAAAGAAGCGGCGCGTCAGATTCATATATTTGGTGGCGACGCGAAGCCGGCGGCCGTGCGCGCGAACGAATTGCGCGGCGACATCCTCGAGGTCCGCCATACGCGCGACATCGATCCAGCAATCCGGGACCGCGACGACGACGTCGGCGCGGCCAAGGCCGAGCGGCGCCAGGAACTCGACCGAGCCGTCGACGTCGGCGAGCGTCTCGCGGATCAGGTCCTCCCCCGTAATGCCGAGATGCACGCGCCCCGATTTCAGCTCGTGCACGATCTCGGCGGCAGAGGTCAGCACTACCTCGACGCCGTCAAGTCCGTCCAGCGTGGCACGATAGCCGCGCTCGTGGCCCTTGTTGCGTAAGGGGACGCCCGCCCTTTCGAACACATCGGCGGCCTGGTCCTTGAGCCGTCCTTTGGAGGGGACTGCGATCGAGAGTTTCGAGCCGGTCATGGCGCGCGCCTCTCGACGGCGGCGAGCAGGCGCTCGGTGTGAATGGCTGAGCCGATGGCGGGTACGTCGCGGGGCGCGCCGATATGGGCTAGCAGCCCGTCGTAGCGTCCGCCGCCGGCGATCTGGCCAGCTTCGCGCTCGCCTTCCACTTCGATCTGGAAAACGAGGCCAGAATAATATTCGAAGCTGCGACCGAACTCGGTGGCGAAAGTGGACTTGCCGAGATCGATGCCGCCCCGCTCCAGCCGCTCAAAGCGGCGGACGAGGGCCTGAACTGCCGGCGCAACATCGATGCCCGCGCCCTTAGCGATCACGGCGACGCGCTCCACGGCCTCCTTCGGCTGCGCGGAGACGGCAAGGAAACGGTCGATGACGGTCGCGACCTCTTTCCTGAGAGGCTCTGCGCGCAGATCGCCCAAGAGGTCTAGCAAGCGCGCGGTGACCTCGCTCAGCGTGCGGTTACCAGCAAGCGGCAGGCCCTTCTCGTCGAGATAGCGCGCCACAAGCTCCTCGGATCGCTCGGGGTCGTCGCGGTCTAGGGTGCGTGCGAGCGCCACGGCAGGTCCCTCGGCGTCTGGCCGCTCGCCGCGCGCAAGCCGCGAGAGCAGCGCGTGGAATACCGGTGGGCGCCAGAAATAGTGACGGAGCTTGAGCCGCCAGCGCTCGGGAAGCGCGAGTGAATCGATGAAGGCGTAGAACAGCGCGATGTCGCCAAAGTGCAGGCGGAAGTCCTTGAGCCCCGCGCTGCGCACAGCCTCGACCGCGAGCAGCACGGTTTCCACATCCGCACTTTCCTTGTCCTTTGCGCCGAAACTTTCGATACCTGCCTGGCGGAACTCGCGTGGATGTGCCTGATTGTTGCGGTCTGGCTGAAAGCGGAAGGCTGGACCGTTGTAGCAAAAGCGGGCCGGCGTACTGGCGTCGTGGTACCGCTCGAGATAAAGCCGCGACACCGGCACAGTCAGGTCAGGCCTAAGGCAAAGCTCATGGCCAGCAAGGTCAGTAAAAACATAAGTGCGGCTTCTGACCTGCTCGCCGATCTGGTCGAGGAAGATGTCTGCCGGCTGGATGATGGAAGGCGCAACCTGCTCGTAGCCCGCCCGCTTGAACACGTCGAGCAGGCTAGTCGCCTGGGCTTCGAGAGCCTCGAACTTCCTAGCCGATTCAGCGGCCATGGCTTAGCTCTTGTGGCGGGCGAGGACTTGCCGGACCGCGTCGACCATCTGGCTCGCGGGGACGGTGAATTGCCCGGGACGCTCTTCGCGCCAGGCGACATTGCCGGTGATCTCCTTGGCGCGCTCGGCGCCCTCGATCAGGTCCTTGATGGTCACCTCGCCTTTCGCGCGCTCGTCGCCACCCTGGATGACCACGCAAGGGCTGCATCTGCGGTCGGCATATTTCATCTGCGCCTTCATGCCTGACTCGCCGAGGTAAAGCTCGGCGCGAATGCCGGCGCCGCGAAGGTCGTGCGCCATCTTCTGGTAGTCGGCGACACGGTCGCGATCGAGCACCAGCACCACGACCGGCCCCTGTTTGACCGAGTCTTTATATTTGCCGAGGCGTTGGAGCCCGAACAGAAGTCGCGAGACACCGATCGACATGCCGGTGGCCGGAACCTTCTCGCCGGTGAAGCGCTCGACGAGCCCGTCATAGCGCCCGCCGCTTACCACCGAGCCGAGTCTGATGGGCGGCCCTTTGTCATCGGCGATGGGCACAGTGAGTTCAGCCTCGAACACGGGCCCGGTGTAATATTCCAGCCCGCGGACGACTGATGGGTCTATCAGAACCCTATCGTATCCCGCTCCTTTACAGAGCGACGCGATTGTTTCGAGCTCAGCGAGTCCTTCTTCTATTCTTGGACTTTGAGGCAGCGCCTTGCCTAGGTGCGCCAACGTAATGGGATTCTTCATTCCGGCATACCAAGGACGATCCGATCGACTTTCAAACTCAATTGCCAGGTCGGGCGCGCGAGCCAGGTCTTGCGATGTCAATTCGGCTAGAGGGGTGATGCCCAACACAAAGACAGACATGACCTGCTCTATGGCTCTGTCCGGGAGATCCGCTCCTCTAGTCACATCTCCGCTTTCGTCCTTGCGCTCTTTTCCAAGGAGGGCTCTCACACCGTCAACACCAAGGCGATCCAGTTTGTCGATAGCGCGCAGCACGGCCATCCGCTGTCGTACGTTGTCATCTTTGTGGAGCCCAATCGATTCCAAGAGGCCATCTAGAAGTTTTCGATTGTTGACCTTCACCACATAGCGGTTCCCAACTTCGAGCTTCTCCAGCGTATCGGCGGCGAGCATGCAAAGCTCGGCGTCGGCCGCAACCGACGAGGCACCGACGGTGTCCGCGTCGAACTGGGTGAACTGGCGGAAACGCCCAGGCCCCGACTTTTCGTTCCGCCACACCGGTCCGACCTGATAACGGCGGAAGGGTTTCGGCAGGTTCTGATAATTCTCGGCGACGTAGCGGGCGAGCGGCGCGGTCAGGTCGTAGCGGAGCGACAGCCACTGATCGTCGTCGTCCTGGAAGGAAAACACACCCTCGTTAGGCCGATCCTGGTCAGGCAGGAACTTGCCGAGCGCATCGGAATATTCGATGGCCGGCGTATCGAGCGGCTCGAAGCCGTAGGACTCGAACACGCCCCTGATCGTGCCGAGCATCTTCTCGGTGGCGCGGATTTCGCTCGCGGAAATGTCGGAAAAGCCCTTGGGCAGGCGGGCCTCGGGGCGAGCGGGCTCGGTCTTCTTGCTCATGGATTGGCGGCTGATTCTAGAGGCTCCAGCCGCCCGCTTCTAGCCTAACCAGGCGTCGGGTGTCACCTGTCAGCTATCAAGCCGAGGTATCGATCAGGAGGCCTTCGCGCGCCATCTCGACCAGTGCCTCGACCGGGTGCGCCATCGATTCGAGCTTCTCAAGCGACGGCGGGCACGGACCGCCGGTCGCCCAGTCGAGCAGTTCGACGGTGTGAACGAAGGGGACGCCGGCTCCTTGCAGCTGCACCATGCAGCCGATATTTGACGTCACGATCGCGTCAGGCTTGACGCTTGCGATATTGCCGAGCTTCCGCTCGCGGAGCTGCGCCGACAGCTCCGGCTCGAGCAAATTGTAGGTCCCAGCCGAGCCGCAACAGAGATGCCCCTCGGGAATCTCGACGATATTGAACCCCGCCTGGTTGAGCAGGGCGCGCGGCAACGTATCGAGCTTCTGCCCATGCTGAAGCGAGCAAGCTGCGTGATAGGCGATCCTAAGGCCAGTCCACATCATGGGCGGCATCAGCCCCATCTGCTCGACGTACTCGGTGATATCGCGGGCGAGCCCTGAAACGTAGGCCGCACGCTCGGCATAACCGCGGTCGCGGGCGAGCAGATTGCCGTAGTCCTTGACCATAGTGCCGCAGCCCGACGTGGTGACGACGATGGCGTCGACCATCTTCTCCCGCATCACAGCGGTCCAAGCGTCGATATTGCGGCGGGCATAGCCGCGTGCCTCCTCCTCCTTGCCGAGGTGGTGGACGAGAGCGCCGCAGCAGGTCTCGTCCTTGACCACCACCACATCGACGCCGTGCCGCCTGAGCAGCCTGATGGCGGCGAGGTTGATCTGCGGCGCGAGCACCTCCTGCACGCAGCCGAGCATCAGCGCCACGCGCTTAGCCTTCGGCTCGGCGCCGATCGCAGATTTCGGCTTGGTCAGCTTGATCTTCATTGCGCCAGGTGGTACCAGCGCCACGGCGGCTGCGATATGTTCGAAGCCCATCTTGATGAGTAGGCGTCGGAACGGACGCATCAGCGAGCCCAACATGAGAGCGAGCCGGAAGCGGCCCGGGTTGGGCAAGATCTTGCCGAGCAGCCAGCGATTGGTGTTTTGGTGCGGGGTGCGGTGGCCCTTGGCCTCGATTCGCACGCGCGCCATGTCGACGAGATGCATGTAATCCACGCCGCTCGGGCAGGTGGTCATGCAGGAGAAGCAAGAGAGGCAGCGGTCGATGTGGTGGGTCATGGTCGGCGTGACCTCACGCTCCTCAAACATCTGCTTCATCAGATAGATGCGGCCGCGCGGGCTGTCGCGCTCATCTCCAGTGAGCACATAGGTCGGGCAGGTGGCGATGCACAGGCCGCAATGGACGCAGCGCCTGAGGATCGCGTCGGCACGGGCGATGGTCGGGTCGGCGAGCTGCACCGCGTTGAACTTGGTCTGCATGGTCTCGCTTATATCCCTGCGTACATGCGGCCCGGATTGAGAATTCCGACCGGATCGAACGCTCGCTTGAGCGCGGCCGTCAGTGCCATGAGCGGCGGGTCGAGCGGCTGGAACACATCGATCACCGCCCGCGCCTGAGGCTCTGCGCGGATCAGAGTGGCATGGCCGCCAAATTCGGCAAGGGTGCGGCGGATCTCGACCGCTCCGGCGTCGGAGATGGGGGGAGTTTCAAGCCAGATCAGCCCGCCTGACCAGTCGTAAAGCGCGCGCACATCAATCTTGCGCGAGAGGCTGTGGACGAGCTTCGACGCATTGGTCGGGGCCGTGGAGATGCGCCAGAGCGGTCTCCCCGTCTTCTGGAACATCCTCAAAGACTTCACGTCCTCCCAGAACATGCGGCTCCGCACCGTGTCGAGCTCGAGCGCTGGGGCATAGGCCTGAAGCATTTGCTTGAGCCGGCTCGCGCGATAGCGGGCGGCGGCGGGGAAATTCTCGACCCTGATCGCCGTGACCGTCTGTCCAGGTCCGCTGATCTCCTCGTCGGAGAAGCGCCGCGCGAGCTCGCCATTGACGTGCACCGTGCCGGAAACCTCGAAGGGAGTACCGAGGGCAAGACCCAGGACCTCAACGCCGGTCGGATCGGCGAGCCCGAAACACAGCAAGGTCCGCACCTCGCGCTGGGCCGGGAGCAGTTTGAGGGCAACCTCGGTGACAACGGCAAGCGTGCCCCATGAACCCGCAAGCGCCCTGCCGAGGTCATAGCCGGTGACGTTCTTCATCACCCTGCCGCCGGCTCTGATAGTCTCGCCGCGACCGTTCACCGCCTGAACCCCGAGCACGTGGTCGCGCGCAGAACCCGACAGAATGCGCCGGCTGCCGGAGATATTGGTGGCAAGCACGCCGCCGATCGTGGCCTGACCCGGTCCAAAGCCAAGCACCGGCCCAAGATCGACCGGTTCGAAGGGAAGCTCCTGGTCGTTCTCGGCCAACATCTGCTCGATCTGCGAGACCGGCGTCCCAGCAAGAGCGACAAGCACAAGCTCGGTCGGCTCGTAAAGGGGCACCCCGACCAGGCTCTCGGTGCTGAGCACTGCACCATATTGCACCAGGCGCCCGACCTCGCGTTTGGTGCCGTGGCCCATCACCTCGAGCGGCGTGCGCGTGTCGGCTGCCTCGGCAACGAGATAGGCAAGCTCCTCCACCGTGTCAGGAGCGTGGAAGCCAACGCGCATATGCCCAGTCACTGGACCCTGTTTCCTTCGAGCGGAAATACTTTGCCGGGATTGAGCAGGCAGTCAGGGTCGAATGCGGCCTTGATATGCATTTGCTGGGCGATGTCGGCTTCGGAGAACTGCACGCGCATGAGCTCGCGCTTTTCGATGCCGACGCCATGCTCGCCGGTAAGGCAGCCGCCAAGCTCGACGCACAGCTTGAGAATCTCGGCGCCGCACATCTCGACCCGTTCAAGCTGAAGCGGATCGTTGGAATTATAGAGAATGAGCGGGTGCAGATTGCCGTCGCCGGCATGGAAGATGTTGGCCACGTCAAAGCGATACTTGCGGCAAATCCAGCCGACCTCGTCGAGTGCCTTGGTAAGCTTCGACAACGGGATGACGCCGTCCATGCAGTAATAGTCCGAGAGCTGGCCGATCGCGCCGAACGCCGCCTTGCGGCCCTTCCAGATCTTTGCGCTCTCCTCCGGGCTTTGGCTGCGATGCATGACAGCTGGGTTATAGTCCATGGCGATCTCGCTGATCTTCTCGAGCAGTGTGTCGATCTCGTCCTCGGAACCCTGCACTTCGACGATCAAGAGCGCCTCGACATCGAGCGGGTAGCCTGCGGCCACGAAATGCTCGCACACATGGATCGCCGGGCGGTCCATGAATTCGAGCGCGACGGGTACAATGCCAGCAGCGATGATGCCGGCGACGCAACCTCCTGCCGCGTCGCTAGAGTCGAAGCCGAGCAGCATCGGTCGCGCCCCTTCGGCTGCCTTGAGCAGGCGCACAGTGACCTCGGTGACGACGCCGAGCTGGCCTTCAGAGCCGACGATCAGGGCGAGGAAGTCGTAGCCCGGCGCGTCGAGAAAGTTGCCACCGATATCGACGACCTCGCCGTTCATCAGCACGATACGGACGCCGAGGATGTGGTTGGTAGTGACGCCGTATTTCAGGCAGTGGGCGCCACCGGAATTGGTCGCGACATTGCCGCCAACGGTGCAGGCGATTTGACTCGACGGGTCCGGCGCGTAGAAGAAGCCTTGGCCTACGACCGCCTGGGTGATGCCGCTATTGGTGATGCCCGCCTCGACGCGCGCTACACGGTTGGGGAGGTCGATCGACAGCACCTTGTTCATACGCGAGAGGCAAAGCACGATC
>DATFVO010000335.1:0-9131 GCA_035260265.1 Methyloceanibacter sp. | reverse complement strand
AAGGAGCAGGCGGCTTGAGTGGCCGCTTGATTCTGCTTGCTGCTGGAGGCACTGGCGGGCACCTCTTTCCCGCCGCAGCGCTCGCTCAGGAGCTTGCCCGTCGCGGTTATGACGTCGAGCTCGCCACCGACATCCGCGCCGAGAAATATGGCGTGGAGTTTCCGGCCCACGCTATTCACCGCATCCCGTCGGCAACACTCACCAGCCGCAATCCAGTCGCCGTCGCGGTGACCTTCTGGCGGCTCGGCATGGGCTTTCTCGGCGCGCGGCGCCTGCTCCAGGAAATCCAACCGAGTGCGGTCATCGGCTTTGGCGGTTATCCCACGCTGCCGCCGATCATCGCCGCGAGCACGCTGAAGATTCCGACCGCCATCCACGAACAGAACGCGATCATGGGACGCGCCAACCGGCTGCTGGCGCGCTTTGTCGACAAGATTGCGCTGTCATTCAAGCCGACCAAGCTGCTTCGCCCCGACGCTGAAGCCAAGGCGCGCGTGACCGGCATTCCGGTACGCGACGCTGTGCTCGCCTATCGCAATTTTGCGTACTCGCCTCCGGTTCCAGGGCAGCGCCTCCTTCTTCTCGTCTTCGGCGGAAGCCAAGGCGCGCATTTCTTCTCTGAGGCGCTGCCGCCAGCGCTTAAGCTTTTGCCTGCCGAGATGCGCCAACACCTCACCATCGTGCAGCAGGCGCGCGAGGAAGATGTCAATGAGCTGCGCGAGGCTTACAAGAAGGCGGGCATCGCCGCCCATCTCGCACCCTTCTTTCGCGACCTGCCCGAGCGCATTGCGCAAACGCATCTGGTGATCGCCCGCGCCGGAGCCTCGACCGTGGCAGAGCTCATGGCGATCGGCCGCCCCTGCTTGCTTGTGCCCCTGCCACATGCCCTTGACAACGATCAGCTTGAAAACGCAACTCGGCTCCAAGAAGGGGGCGGGGGCTGGTGTATCCGGCAGAGCGAGCTCAGCCCTGAACGCCTCGCCAAGGAGCTTGAACGCCTGTTCTCCTCGCCTGAGGTCTTGGCAAAGGCCGCGGAAAAGGCGAAAGCCATGGCTGAGACAAGAGCCGTGGCTAAGCTCGGCGATTTGGCTGAGGAGCTTGCCGAGAGCAAGAGTTAAGTCGAGTAGGTCGTAACATGCATCTGCCTCCGCCCGACAAAACGGGTCTGTTCCATATCGTTGGGATCGGCGGCATCGGCATGAGCGCGATCGCCGAGGTGATGCATACCCGCGGCTATCCCGTGCAGGGGAGCGATCTCAAGGACGGCGCCAATCTCGAGCGCCTGCGCGCGCACGGCATCACCTCCCTGATTGGCCACGACCCGGGCAACATCAAGGATGCGGCCTATCTCGTCATCTCGAGCGCGGTGAAGCCCGGCAATCCAGAGTTCGAAGCAGCAAGGGAACGCGGCATCCCGATCATTCGCCGTGCCGAGATGCTGGCCGAGCTGATGCGCCCTTGCGCCACCGTGTCGATCACCGGCACCCATGGCAAGACCACCACGACCTCGCTCATCGCCGATATTCTCAAAGCAGGCGACCTTGACCCGACGGTGATCACGGGCGGCATCATCAATGCCTGGGGCACCAATGCCCGCATCGGCAAGGGCGAGTGGATGGTGGTCGAGGCCGACGAGTCTGACGGCACTTTTATCAAGCTGCCCACTCAGATCGGGGTGGTGACCAATATCGATCCCGAGCACATGGACTATTGGCCATCGCTCGACGCGCTGCACGCGGCGTTTCGCCAGTTCATCGACGGCATCCCATTCTACGGCCTCGCCGTCGCCTGCATCGATCATCCAGTAGTGCGCGAGCTTCTTGCGAAGCTTGGTGGTGCAGCCAATGGCCGTCGCACCCTGACCTATGGCGTCGCGCGCGATGCCGATATCAGGCTCAGCAATGTGCGCCCCGAGCACAATACGATCACCTTCGATGCCGATCTTGGCCCGGCAGTAAAAGGCGGCACGCGCAAACTCGAAGACCTCATGCTTCCCGTGCTCGGCCATTACAATGCCCTGAACGCGCTCGCCGCGCTCGCCGCGGCAACCGAGGCTGGAGTGAGCGACGACGTGATCCGCAAGACCCTCGCGCGCTTCTCTGGCGTGAAACGGCGCTTCACCCGCGCCGGCGAATGGCAGGGCGTTGCCGTCTATGACGATTACGCGCACCACCCGGTCGAGATCGCATCGGTGCTGCGCGCGGCGCGCATGGCCGGCAACAACGGGCGGATTATCGCCGTGATGCAGCCCCATCGCTACACACGTCTGCAATCCCTGTTCAACGAGTTTTCTGCTTGTCTCGATGACGCAGACATCGTCGTGGTGACGCCGGTCTATTCAGCAGGCGAGGCGCCGATCCCCGGCATTGACCGCGACGAGCTCGCGTCAGGCTTGCGCCGGCACGGCCATCCGCATGTGCTGACCGTCGATGACGAGGACACCTTAGTCGAGACGGTCGCCTCCGTGGCAAAGAAGGGCGACCTCGTGGTTGGGCTTGGCGCCGGCACCATCACCGATTGGATGAACGCGCTGCCTAAGCGGCTCCAGACGAGGAGCCAGTCATGAACGGCGAGGCTCTCATCACTAAGCTCATGGCAAGCCTGCCCGATCTGCGCGGCAAGCTGAAAGCCGAAGCTGCTCTCTCCGATCTCACTTGGTTCAGGGCAGGCGGCCCCGCCGAAGTCCTCTATTCGCCCGCTGACGAAGGCGACCTCGCCTATTTCCTGCGCGAGACGCCGACCGATATTCCGGTCACCGTGATCGGGCTCGGCTCGAATTTACTGGTGCGCGACGGCGGCATCGAGGGCGTAGTGATCCGCCTGGGGCGCAGCTTCGGCGACATCAAGGTCGAGGAGGGCCATCGCCTCCGCACCGGCGCTGCGGTGCCCGACGTGAAGGTCGCCCGCGCCGCAGCTGATGCGGGCATCGCCGGCCTCTCCTTCTATCGCGGCATCCCAGGCTGCGCCGGGGGCGCGCTGCGCATGAACGGAGGCGCGCATGGCCGCGAGACCTGCGAGGTTGTGATCGAAGCGCGCGCCGTCGACCGCAAAGGTCAGGTCCACGTGCTTCCAGTGGCAGACCTCCACTACCAGTATCGCCATTGCAGCGCGCCCGAGGACTTTATCTTCACCGAAGCTCTGTTCCAGGGCGAGGCAGGCGAGCCCGCGAAGATTCTCGCTGAGATGGACGGCATCGCCGCCTATCGCGAGCAGGCGCAGCCGATCAAGAGCCGCACCGGCGGCTCGACCTTCAAGAACCCGCCGGGGCACAAAGCCTGGCAGCTCATTGATGCCGCCGGCTGCCGCGGGCTCTCGGTCGGCGACGCCAAGGTCTCGGAGATGCACTGCAACTTCCTCATCAATGAGGGGAAGGCGAGTGGGGCCGATCTCGAGGAGCTTGGCGAGACCGTGCGGGCGCGGGTGAAGGAGACTAGCGGCGTCGAGCTCGAATGGGAGATCAAGCGCCTCGGCGTCCCGCGCTGATCTCGTCGCTTGTCCCGTGTCATTGGCCGCGAAAGCGAGTAATCAGTAACCCCTTTCGGAGATTACTGGATCACCCATCGATCTGGGCGACGGCAATTCTGTATCACACTCCTCACCTTGCCGAATAGCGGGGGACACGCATGACCAAGCATCAAATTCACGTCGCCGTTCTCATGGGCGGGTGGTCGTCCGAACGAGAGGTGTCGCTGCGCTCGGGCGCTGCGTGCGCCGACGCGCTTGAAGGGCTGGGCTACCGCGTGACCAGGCTCGATGTCGGCCGCGACGTCGCCGAGCGGCTCGCCCAGATCGAGCCCGACGTCTGTTTCAATGCGCTGCACGGCCGCTATGGCGAGGACGGCTGCATCCAGGGCTTACTTGAGATGCTCGACATCCCCTACACCCATTCCAGCGTGCTCGCCTCCGCGCTCGCCATGCATAAGGAGCGCGCCAAAGCCGTGCTTGCCGCCGCTGGCGTGCCGGTCGCCGAGAGCCTCGTGCTCTCGCGCACCGAGGCCGCCAAGGCGCACGCAATGAAGCCCCCTTACGTGATCAAGCCCCCAACAGAGGGGTCGAGCGTCGGCGTGTTCATCGTGCGCGAGGACCAGCGTCACCCGCCCCAGGAGCTGACAAGCGCCGAATGGACCCTTGGCGAGGAAGTGATGGTCGAGCGCTATGTCGCCGGAAGGGAGCTGACTTGCGCCGTTATGGGCGAAGAGGCGCTCGGGGTGATCGAAATCCGCCCGGCCGAAGGGCTCGCCTTCTACGATTATGACGCAAAATATGCCCCCGGCGGCTCAATTCACGTCCTTCCGGCGCCGCTTAAACCAAATGTTTACCAATTGGTACAGAAGCTGTCGCTAGCGGCTCATAGGGCACTGGGCTGCCGTGGGGTCAGTCGCTCCGACTTTCGCTACGACGACCGGCCAGAGGGCACGGGGGAACTGATCTGCCTTGAGGTCAACACCCAGCCCGGAATGACAGGGACGTCGCTCGTGCCCGAGCTCGCCGCCCATAGCGGCCGCACCTTCGGCGAGCTGGTCAAATGGATCGTGGAGGACGCGTCGTGCAATCGCTGAACCCCGGAAGGGGGCAGATGAGGAGACGGGGATCGCAAGATGCCCTTCTTGCGCGCGGCATTGCCGCGCCGCGCGGCTCGCGACGCGTGCCAGCCCTGACCGGTGTGCGATCAGTCCTAAGGCGCAGCCCCAAGGCCGTCCGGCTCGGCAAGCTCGGCCCCGACCGCATGCGCGGCAAATGGCTCGTGCTTTGCGTGCTCTTTCTTGCCACAGCGGTCGCCTACGGCGCCTGGATCGGCGGTCAGACTTCCAAAATATTCGGCCTGTTCACCGGCGGCGTCGAGCATCTCGCCGTCGCCGCAGGCTTCGGCGTGAAGCGCGTCACCGTGGAAGGCCAGCTTCACGCGACCGATGCCGATATCACCGCCGCGCTCAAGGCCGGCCCCAATACCATGATGCTTGGCCTCGACACCGATGCCGCCAAGGCACGACTCGAGGCGGTCCCATGGATTAGACATGCCCAGGTCATGCGCTTCCTTCCTTCGACGCTTCAGGTGGTGATCGAGGAGCGCTCGCCCTATGCCGTCTGGCAGAAGGACGGTCAGACTTATGTCGTCGACGACGAGGGCGTCGTCCTCACCCGCGCACTTCGCGACGCCTATCCCGATCTCCCGCTCGTCGTCGGCGAGGGTGCCGGCAAGAGCGCTTCGCAACTCTTCGCTGTCCTCGTTCGCTATCCCGATCTGAAAGAGAAGATGTTGGGGGCGATTAGAGTCGGCGACCGGCGGTGGACGCTGAAGCTGAAATCCGGCGTCGAGGTGATGCTGCCCGACGACAATGTCGACGAGGCGCTCGCTTCGCTCACCAAGCTCGAGCAAGAGCATGGCGTGCTCGAGCGGGATATTGCCGCCGTGGATTTGCGCCTGCTCGATCGGATTACGGTGCGTCTGCACGAGACGGCATCGGCCGCGCCTTCCGACGGCGCTAACCCGGAAGATCAACCGACCGCGAGCACCAAGGGCACAAAGACCAGGGGCAAGACGTAACACGAAGTCCGAGGGAACAGGGGGATGGTTTACACGACGACGGTCAGGAGCAAGCGCCAGCGCATCGTGACCGCGCTTGACGTCGGCACGAGCAAGATCTGCTGCCTGATCGCCAAGACCTCTCCCGCGCCCGACTGGTTTGAAGGCAAAGGCGAGGCGGTGCAATTCGAGGTGCTCGGCTTCGATCACACCCGCGCCGAGGGCCTCAAAGCCGGCATGGTCGCTCATCTCGACAGCGCCGAGGCGTGCATTCGCTCGGCGGTCGATGCGGCAGAGCGCATGGCCGGCGTCACCGTCGAAGATGTGCATGTGAGCGTCACTTGCGGGAGGCTCAGGAGCGAAAGCTTCTCGGCAAGCGTGGCGCTGCCCTCAGGCGCCGTGCGTGAAGACGATATCTTGAGGCTGCTTGCAGGAGGACGCCAATACGCTGCCCGCGACAAGCGGAGCGTGCTGCACGCGCTGCCGACGAGCTACCGCATCGATGAGAATAGCGGGATCAGCGAGCCGCAGGGCATGTGCGGCGAGCGTCTGTCGGTCGAGCTCCACGCCGTCACCGCCGACGAGGTGGCGATGCGCAACATCATGCTTTGCGTCGAGCGCTGCTATCTCGGCGTGGCAAGCCTGGTTGCCGCGCCTTATGCCAGCGCGCTTTCCGTGATCACGCCGGACGAGGCCAAGTTCGGTGTGGCTTGCATCGATTTCGGCGCCGGCACCACTACGCTCTCGGTGTTCGCCGACGGGCATTTCATTCATGCCGACGGCATCGCGCTCGGCGGCAACGCCATTACCACCGACATCGCCCGCACGCTTGGCGCTCCGCTGGAACACGCCGAGCGGCTCAAGACGCTTCACGGTAGCGCCTTCGCCACGATCTCCGACGAGCGGGAGATCATCACCTATCCCGCCGTCACCGCCCTGCCGCAGCCGAGCCTGAACCAGATCACCAAGGCACAGCTTGCGCTCATCATTCGCCCGCGCATCGAAGAGATTCTCGATTTGATGCGGCGACGCCTCGCTGCGAGCGGCGTGGCCTCCGAGGCGACGCAGCATCTCGTGTTGACCGGTGGCGGAAGCCAGCTCACCGGGATTGCGGAGCTTGCCACCAACATGTTCGGACGCACCGCGCGGCTTGGGCGTCCCCGCTCGCTGAGCGGGCTCCCCGCAGTGGCTGCCGCGCCCGATTTCGCCTCATCAATTGGCCTGCTCCTGCAATGGGAGCGTGGCGACGACAGACTTTCAGGACGTGCAGAGCAGCGGTTCTTGCGTACGGGTACCGGGTACTTCGCCAGGGTCGGCGAATGGATCAGAGACAACTTCTAATGACGAAGGGTTCCCATAGCGCTTCACGGGGACGCGCCAACGGAGCCGGAGCAAGGGCAATTCGCTAAGGATCGGATGACCGCCATGACTATCAACCTCAGAGTTCCAGATTTGACCGAACTCAAACCGCGCATCACCGTCTTCGGTGTCGGGGGCGCCGGCGGCAATGCCGTCAACAACATGATCACGTGCGGTCTCAAAGGCGTCGAATTCGTTGTCGCCAACACCGACGCGCAAGCGTTGGCAAGCTCGCAGTGCGAGCGCCGCATTCAGATGGGGGCCAATGTCACTGAGGGCCTCGGCGCAGGCTCGAAGCCCGAAGTTGGCGCCGCTGCGGCCGAAGAGGCGATGGCGGACATCAAGGCTCATCTCGTCGGTTGCCACATGGTGTTCATCACCGCCGGCATGGGCGGCGGCACTGGCACCGGCGCGGCGTCGGTCATCGCCCGGGCCGCGCGCGAAGAGGGAATCCTCGCCGTCGGCGTGGTCACCAAGCCGTTCCAGTTCGAGGGCACACGGCGCCTGCGCGCTGCCGAGACCGGCATCGACGAGCTGCAGAAATATGTCGATACGCTGCTGATCATCCCCAACCAGAATCTGTTCCGCGTTGCCAACGAGAAGACCACCTTCACCGATGCCTTCGCCATGGCCGACGACGTGTTGCGCGCCGGCGTCTCCTGCATCACCGACCTGATGGTGAAGGAAGGGCTGATCAATCTCGACTTCGCCGACGTCCGCGCCATCATGGCCGGCATGGGCAAGGCGATGATGGGCACAGGCGAATCGAGCGGCGAGCGCCGCGCCATCGAGGCGGCAGAGGCTGCCATCTCCAATCCGCTTCTCGACGATGTGTGCATGAAGGGTGCGAGCGGGCTGCTCGTCTCCATCACCGGAGGCAACGACCTCACCCTTTACGAGGTTGACGAGGCGGCGAGCCGTGTCAGGGCCGAGGCCGATCCGGACGCCAACATCATAGTCGGCGCGACCTTCGACAACGAGCTCGACGGCTCGATCAGGGTATCGGTGGTGGCGACCGGCATCGGTCTTGCCAGCACTCAGTCGACCCGGCCGGTGCTTGACGCGCCAAAGCCTGTCGTGTTGCAGGAGAGGAGCAGGCTGAGCGAGCGGCTTGCCGGACTTGCCACGCTCCCCAGCGTTCCCGTCGATCTCGACGAGCCTAGCCTCGTCCTCGGCCAGAACGAGGTGGTGAAGGAACCTTCGGTGTGGCGCGCTCCCGGCAATGTCGTGATCGAGAAACGTCCGGTGCAAGTGACCGGCATGACTTTCCCGCACCCCTCGCAAGGCAAATCTGCCGCGCCTCAGGCCGGGCCCTTCCAGCCAGCTCCGCCGGCAGCGATCAGACGCCCTGTGCGGCGCATGCCGAACGTCGAGGAGCTGCCAATCACGGCGCAGAATGAGATCAAAGCGCAATCGGGCCACGCGCCTGCACAGGGTCTTGCCGCGCAAAAGAAGAAAGTTGGCTTCCTCGAGCGGCTTGCCAATGTCGGGAGGCACCGCAAGGAACCTGACGCCGAGTTGCCGGCCAAACTCGAGCCCGAGTTCGGTCAGCCGAGGCTTGCTTCGCTGCCCGAGACGCCGAAACCTCAGCCTCAGCAGTCGAGGCCGCTAGCTCAGGCGGTCGCGCCGAGAGCCATCAGGATCGAGCGGCCGCACGGCGAGGCGGCGCCTTCTGTGCCAAAACGGATCGAAGCGCAGCCTAAGCCCCCGGTCGCCGAAGTTGCTGGGGCCGCTGGCGAATCATCCGCCGGCGACGACCTCGAGATTCCCGCCTTCCTGCGTCGCCGGGCGAATTGAGGCTAACGTGAGCACACGACAACACCCCTTGCGGCATAGTTAACGGAGCAAAAAAGCAAAGCTAGAACAGCGTCTTGTGACTACATGGCCACGGTAATAGAGTGAAAGAAAGCGTGATTTGTCGCCTCCCGGTGTGAGCGTTAAGGTTTGTCCAGATTGAACGGCATGACCAGGACCAAAAAGGCACAACACGCCGGGGGCGGCGCAAAGTGCCAGGGAGAGCCGGTCAATCGGGGGGCTCGGGGTTGTACCCGAGCTAAGTAGGGAACTCAAAAATACGGCGCGGGGGCCGACGGGGGCCATGAGGGGTTTTATAGGGGCACGGCAAACCACTCTTGCCGGCGAAATCTCACTAACCGGAACGGGCGTACATAGCGGGGCACCAGTCTCCATCACGCTTTGTCCGGCAGACGGCGACACCGGCTTACGGTTTCTTCTCTCCAACGGTCAT
>DATFVO010000334.1:0-2222 GCA_035260265.1 Methyloceanibacter sp. | reverse complement strand
CAGTTGGAGGTGCCGAGGAACGCCGGTCCGAGGCCCTCGATCATCGCCTGCACGCACCAATCCTGCCATAAGAAGCCGTGCCGCCGCCGCGTGCCGAAATCGGCAATGTTGAGACCAGGCAGCAGCTTGAGGCGGCCGATTTTCTCCCAGACTCGGGTCATGGCGCGGGCGTAGAGCACCTGCAACTCGAACTTACCCATGCCCTTGGTGACGGCCCGGCTATGCAACTCCATCAGCACTGCGAGCGCGGGGATCTCCCACATGGTGGTTTCGATCCAGGATCCCTCGAACAGCAGCTCGTACTGGTCGCCGATGCGTTCCAGATGATAGGCGGGGTAGCGGAAGCTCTCGAGCCACTGGATGAAGTCGGGCGCAAACATCTGGCGTTTGCCATAGAACATGTTGCCGCGCAGCCAAGTGGACTCCCCGCGTGAGAGCGCGAGCGTACGGATGTGGTCGAGCTGCTCCTTGAGCTCTCCGGGATCGACGAGCTCGGCCAGGCGCACTGAACGCGTGCGGTTGATGATCCCGAAGGTGACCTGGGCGTCCTTGTGACGGCGGAAGATGGTTTGCGCCATCAGCAG
Organism: Methyloceanibacter sp.; assembly: GCA_035260265.1. Taxonomy (GTDB): domain Bacteria; phylum Pseudomonadota; class Alphaproteobacteria; order Rhizobiales; family Methyloligellaceae; genus Methyloceanibacter. Next base: position 1,638 of record DATFVO010000334.1, on the reverse strand, counting down.
CTTGTAGAAATCCGTATCCAGCACCGAGCGGATGATCGGATCGATCTTGAAGGTGTGGTTATAGACGCGGGTGGCGATGTCCGTCATTGAGCGCTTGGCGTGTTGCTGGCGTTGGCTCGCAAAGGTCGCAACCGGGATGGTAGCCGCTGCCGGCACAGCTGCGCAATGTTAGGCGACATTCAGCGACCCTCCGGGCTCGGCCGCCGTGTGCCCCCATGAAAAAAGCCCCGGCGAAGCTTGCCGGGGCTCTTCTGACCTTGCGGAACAGGGGATGGAGGGAACTTAGAAGTCCATGCCGCCCATGCCACCCATGCCGCCCATGCCTCCTGGGCCGCCGCCGGGCATTGGCGGGGGGGCGTCCTTCGGGCGCTCGGCCACCATGGCCTCGGTGGTGATGAGAAGCCCGGCCACGGAGGCGGCATCCTGCAGCGCGGTGCGAACCACCTTGGTCGGGTCGATCACGCCTTCGCTGACAAGGTCGCCATAGACGCCGGTCTGGGCGTTGTAGCCATAGGTGTACTTGGTGTGCTCAAGGATTTTGCCGACCACGATGGAGCCATCCTCGCCGGCGTTCTGCACGATCTGCCGGGCAGGCACTTGTAGGGCCCGGCGCACGATGTTGATGCCGACCTTCTGGTCATCGTTCTCGGCGCTGAGGTTCTCGAGCGACTTCATGGCGCGCACCAGGGCAACGCCGCCGCCAGGAACGATGCCTTCCTCCACGGCCGCACGCGTGGCGTGCAGCGCGTCGTCGACGCGGTCCTTGCGCTCCTTGACCTCGCTCTCGGTGGCGCCGCCAACCTTGATCACGGCCACGCCGCCGGCGAGCTTCGCCAAGCGCTCCTGCAGCTTCTCGCGGTCGTAGTCCGAGGTGGTCTCCTCGATCTGCGCCTTGATCTGCTTTACCCGCCCTTCAATGTCGGCTTTCTTGCCGGAGCCGTCGACAATGGTCGTGTTCTCCTTGTCGATCGAGACCTTCTTGGCCTTGCCCAGCATATCAAGGCTGACGGTTTCGAGCTTGATGCCGAGGTCCTCGCTGATCATCTGGCCGCCCGTCAGGATGGCGATGTCCTCGAGCATGGCCTTGCGACGGTCGCCGAAGCCCGGCGCTTTCACGGCCGCGACCTTGAGGCCGCCGCGCAGCTTGTTGACGACCAGCGTCGCCAGCGCCTCGCCCTCGACGTCCTCGGCAATGATCAAGAGCGGTCGGCCCGCCTGCACCACGGCCTCCAGCAGGGGCAGCATGCTTTGCAGCGAGGAGAGCTTCTTCTCGTTGATGAGGATGTAGGGGTTCTCCAGCTCGGCCAGCATCTTGTCGGCATTGGTGATGAAGTAGGGCGAAATGTAGCCGCGGTCGAACTCCATGCCCTCGACCACCTCGAGCTCGGTCTCGAGGCTCTTGGCCTCTTCCACCGTAATGACGCCCTCGTTGCCGACCTTCTTCATGGCCTCGGCGATGATCTTGCCGATTTCGCGGTCGCCGTTGGCCGAGATCGTGCCGACCTGGGCAATTTCGTCGTTGGAGGTGACTTTCTTCGACTTGGCCTTGAGCTCTTCCACCACCATGGTGACGGCGCGGTCGATGCCGCGCTTGAGGTCCATCGGATTGGCCCCTGCGACCACCGACTTGGCCCCCTC
>DATFVO010000333.1:0-5633 GCA_035260265.1 Methyloceanibacter sp. | reverse complement strand
GGTCGTAGAAGTACGCGCTAGAAGACATAACGATCCCATGCACCGTAGTGCTGGGTGCTTCGCCGCCCCCGCGGCAGGCTAAGGCCGATGGCGAGAAGCCCTGCGATCATGTCGTTCAAAGTCCCTCCGGCGCTCGCCCCTGCGAGCAACCAGGGCGCTCCAATCAGCCAAAGACCGAACAACAGGTTGATGAAGCGCAGCGGCCGCGCAACCTCGGCCATGGCGCAGACCGCCAGGGTAATGATCAAGGCACCGATGAGATGATCGCTGTCGGCGATGGCTCCTTGCGTGCCGAATATCGCCCGCGAGAACATGAGCCAGGCGCCGATTGCGCAGCTCGCCAGCAGGGTCCAGGGCACCGTGACGCCCCGTACTGCAGCGATCGCCTGAGTCGCGAGCGGGGCAGAGAAGCCCGGATCACTCTCGTCAGTGCCCCCCGAGGGCTCAGGTCCACCTTGGAAGAAGGTGCGCCAGAAGGGGCGCCCTACGTGCACACTGCGCAGCATGTATTGCCCCATCGCCACCACCTCGTCGAGGGTGAGTGGGATCATGATCAGCATCGCAACCGCAGCGATCAGACAGAGTGTGCAGTAGGTGCCGATCATGATCGGCTGAATGATGATAAAGAAAATGGAAACCCCGCCGAGCGGTACGACCAGGATGAAGAAAAAGGTGACCATCCACGGCATTGTCCGCCAGCGGGTTGCCGTACCCATTGCTCCCATCAGCGCCTCGATCATGTAGCTCGTGGCGCCGAGGCCCGCGTCGGCAATCGGCCAAGCTCGGGAGACATCAGAGGTGATGATGAATTCAGTGCCGTTCTTGCCCTCGCCGCCCGAGAAAAATGGCTCCCATATCGCGCCAATCTGTCCCAGCTGATAGGCCGTGAGATAACGGGCGATGAGGAAACCAAGAAAGGCGAGCCCAATAATTGGCAGGCGCTGCAGCCACGAGGAGGGCGAGTATGTCCATCCGGGAGGGACTGTGCTCTCGTCCATCATGCCTTCGTGGCTCATGCCAGGCATCATCGGCACGAGAACTGAGAAGGTTATTGCAAGCGCTCCTATGATCGTGTTGTTCATGTAGGCTGCGGCACTGGGAGTCCAGAAGACAAGCGGGGCGAATAACAGCCACAGGCCAACGACCGTTGTGCCCCACTGTGCCCAGGCAAAACGCGGCGAGAGGGCAAGCGCACCGAAGAGCATCATCAGCAAGCCCGAAGCGATATCGCTCCACCCAGTTAATGCATTCCGCAGGGCGGGCTCCCATAGATCGCGCTCTTGGGTGATGTCGCGTACCGTCGTCGCGGCCGCTGGGTCGAACAGCGCAAATTGGAGTGGGCTGGTGAGCAGCCAGGCACCGAGGGCGATCACCAGGAACTGCGTCCATAACGTTTCGTAATGCATGGCGCCCATCTCGGCCATGTGCCCGGGCTTCATCTTTTGCTGCTCGGCCTGAAGCGCTTTGGAGCGCTCAAAAGCCTTGCGACCGAGGCCCACCACCTTGGCAGAATCGAGCTTGTTCGCCTGATACCAAGCGGCAGGATCGGCCTTCAGCGCGGTGACCATCCTGGGGAGCGTCGCGCGCAACGAATGCTTGGGCTCCCAGCCAAGAAGTTTGCGCGCGCGGGTGATGTCGACGGCATAGTGATCGTCGGCGATATCGACCATCCATGGCCGGATAAAAGGCTCTTCGCCGAGCACGTCGGTCTCGACCCAAGATCCTGCCTTGGCAAGGGGCTTCGGTATCTCCCATGTCTCCCATTTCGCGCCGTGGATTAGCCGGCCGATTTCGGATTGCAAATCGCCATAGTTCATGACCTCAGGCTCGCCCAGAAGCAGCGGAAGCTCGGCTGGCAATTTCTTGCGGCGCTCTATGAGGCGCGAAACAGCATCGACGAGGTCATCCAAATGAAGGACGGACTGCCCGGTGTGCAGGTCACCGGGATAGACGTGGCCTTTGGGATTTTCCTCGTAGATCCGCTCGATCTGGTGGGCGAGAAAGGCGTTGCGGCAGAGATCGTCATAGACCCCGGCAGGGCGCAGATAGACAATGGGGATCTGACCACGCTCCATGTGAATAAGCCGCTCCGTCTCGATCTTCGAGGCGCGATAGGGCAGGTCGGATTCGAGCGGCCAGTCCTCGTTGATGCGCTCTCCGGGCCGCCGCCCCCGATGCACAAGCATCGAGCTTGCAAAGACGAATTGCTCGACCTCGAAAGATCGCAGCTCGTGCAGAAGCCGCTCGGTCCCGCGCACGGTGATCTGCCCGTATTTGGGATTGGGCTCTCCCGTTAGATCGAAATAGGCTGCGAGATGAACCACCGAGGCGATGCGGCCGCGATGCCGCTTGCGGATGTTCGCCAGTGCCTTCCTGACGCTTTTATCGGAGGTGAGGTCGATCTCTTCGAAGCGGGCCGAGCGGGGCAATTGCTTCGGCGGGAAAAGATCCAATCCTATGACACGGTAGGACGCGGCAAGCTTGTTTAGGAGCGCTGTGCCGATCAAACCGCTGCTACCGGTGACGATGACGGTCTCTTTATTGTCCGCCATGTGAGTGACAAGGATGCGGCAGGTCAACTGCCCAGACTTCACGCGAGTTCCAGGAAATCACAGCTTTGCTTCTCCTGGCCCGTTGAACTTCTGGCCTCGGAATATTGTTTTACTACCGCGGGCAATAGCGCAGTCAATTGGCCTTGGTTTTGTTGGGGTTGCGGAGCCCGCCAATCCTGTTCCAATGTCGGCGACTGACCCGAAGTCGACAAGGCGCAGGCCCCTCTTACGAAACCCAATGGAGAGTCCCCATGTCCTCGCCCGCCGCAATGTCCAGTCGATTCCCTGCCAACGAAGCGACTCTCGCCCCGACGACCACGTATCGGACCATCTCGGTCGATGGCCTGAACGTGTTCTACCGCGAGGCCGGAGACGCGAAGGCGCCCGCGGTCCTGCTGCTGCACGGCTTTCCCACGTCCTCGCATATGTTCCGGGAGCTGATCCCGGCGCTCGCCGATCGCTACCGCGTCGTGGCGCCCGATCTGCCGGGATTCGGCTTCACCGACGCCCCGGACCGCAAGACATTCAAATACAGCTTCGACCATCTCGCTGACGTGATCGAGCGGTTCACCGAGGTCGTCGGTCTCAGCCGATATGCCCTCTACGTCTTCGACTATGGAGCGCCTGTCGGCTTCCGCCTGGCCGTGCGTCATCCAGAGCGCATCACCGCGCTGATCTCACAGAACGGCAATGCGTATGAAGAGGGCCTGAGCGAGGGTTGGAATCCCATCCAGGCCTATTGGAAGGACCCTACGCCGGAAAACCGTTCGGCCTTGCGCGCCTTCCTCACGCCGGAGACCACGCAATGGCAGTACACGCACGGCGTCGATGATCCGGAGCGACTTTCGCCCGATGCGTGGACCCTCGATTCTGCGCTCCTGGCGAGGCCCGGCAACGACGAGATCCAGCTCGACCTGTTCGGCGACTATAAGAGCAACGTCGCCCTCTACCCGAAATTCCAGGACTACTTCCGCACGTCGCGGCCGCCGCTTCTCGCGGTGTGGGGAAAGAACGATCCGTTCTTTCTGCCTGCGGGCGCGCAAGCGTTCAGGCGCGACAATCCACAAGCCGAAATCCATTTGCTCGATGCTGGGCATTTTGCCTTGGAGAGCCGTGGGCCCGAGATCGCAGCGATCATCCGCGACTTCCTCGCCCGCCTCAGCTCATAGCGAACAGCAGGAATGAATACATGTGTGGCCTGGGACCAGCAGCTTGGATCGGACCAAAGGTCCGATCGTTCTAGCGGGGCAGGCTTATGCCGGCGCGGTCATCGCTCTCGCAAGGCCCGAACGCGTGAAGGCGCCGGTCAATGTAACCGCTCTTGCTCCCGGAAGTGCCCTTCGTCAACTGCCGCGTTGTTTCGATCAAGCACTAGCGGGCTGAAAACGGCACGTCGCCATGATTGACACTTACGATGCGCTCGTCCTCGGCAGTGGAACCGGTGGCAAGCTAATCGCCTGGCATCTGGCGTCAGCCGGGCGACGAACGGCGGTCGTGGAGCGCAGATGGATCGGCGGCTCCTGCCCCAACATCGCTTGCATGCCGAGCAAGAACGAGATTTCCAGCGCGAGAGTCGCGCATCTCCTGCGCAGTGCCGCCGCCTTCGGCTGGAGCATAGAGCCCGACAGGATCGACATGGTCGTGGTCCGCCAGCGCAAGCGCGACATGGTTGCAGCGCAAGTTGCCGCGCATCTCAAGAACTACAGCGAGAGCGGGGCCGAGCTGGTGATGGGATCCGGGCATTTCGTGGCGCCGAAGACGATCGAGGTCAAACTGAATGGCGGCGGCACGCGCGTTCTTGCCGGCGACCAGGTCTTCATCGATGTCGGAACGCACTCGGCCATCCCTGATCTACCCGGCCTTGCCGCCGCGTCACCCCTGACGCATATCGAGGCTCTCGAGCTCGGCTATTTGCCCGAGCATCTGGTCGTCCTCGGCGGAGGCTATGTTGGCCTCGAATTGGCTCAAGCCTACCGCCGCTTCGGAAGCCGCGTCACGGTGATCGAGCGTGCGCACCAGCTCATGGGTCGAGAGGATGGCGATGTGGCTGCCGAAATTCAGCGGATTCTGAGCGGCGAAGGAATCGAATTCTTGCTGGACGCCGAGATTGCCGAGGTGCGTGGCAAATCCGGGGTTGAGGTCAATCTCGTCGTGCGGATGGAGTCAGGGGAGAGGGCCATCGAGGGCAGTGACATTCTGGTCGCGGCAGGGCGAGTGCCAAACACGGCCGGGATCAGACTCAGCGAGGCAGGCGTTGCCCTCGACGACCGCGGTTACATCAGGGTGAACGAGCGGCTCGAGACGACCGCGCCAGACGTGCGGGCTCTAGGAGAGTGTGCAGGGAGTCCGCAGTTCACGCATGTCTCGGAGGACGATTTCCGGATCGTAAGAGACAATCTTGCCGGGGGCAAACGCAGCACTCGCAACAGGCTTGTTCCGTATTGCATGTTTACCGACCCTCCGCTTGCCCGTGTCGGGCTAAGCGAAGGTGAGGCGCAACGCGAAGGCGTGGCGGTCCGCGTCGCCAAGATTCCGACAAGCGCCGTGCTCAGGGCACAAGCGATCTGCGAGCAGCAAGGCTTCCTCAAACTTCTCGTTGGCAGCGACGACCGTATCCTTGGCTTCACCATGATTGGTCCAGAGGCGGGCGAGGTGATGGCCGCGGTGCAAATGGCAATTCTGGCTGGCATGCCATATTCGGCAATGAGCGAGGCAATTCTCGCACATCCGACTATGGCCGAGGGACTAGGCTTCCTCCTCGCCGGCGTACCGGCGCGCGACACGGCTTGACTCGGCCTCGATATAGGAGATGGCACCACGAGCCCCCGCAAAGCGACTCCCGAGCGAGTGAGCGCGTTCTCCGACGGCGTGTTCGCCATCCTCATAACCGTGCTGGTCTTGGAGCTGCGTCCGCCGGAGCAACCGACCTTCAAGGCGCTCGTGCAGCTCTGGCCCACATGGATCAGCTACGCAGTCAGCTATCTCTTCATCGCCACCGTGTGGGCCAACCACCATTACCTCCTGCGCTACGCCAGCGAGGCCACCCCGCGCCTCTTGTGGTTCAATTTCGGACATCTGTTC
>DATFVO010000332.1:0-11790 GCA_035260265.1 Methyloceanibacter sp. | reverse complement strand
CCGCCGCTCGTTTCGTAGACCTTGGAGTTGAATTTTCCGCCGGCGTGTAGCGTGGTCATGATGACCTCGAGCGCCGATTTCTTTTTGAACTTGGGATGCGGATCGACCGGGATGCCGCGCCCGTTATCGGTCACAGTGAGGCAGCCGTCGGCCTCGAAGTCGACCTCGATACGGGTCGCGTGGCCTGCCACCGCCTCGTCCATGGCGTTGTCGAGCACCTCGGCGAAGAGGTGGTGCATCGCCTTCTCGTCGGTGCCGCCGATATACATGCTGGGGCGCCGGCGCACCGGCTCTAGCCCCTCCAGCACCTCGATGTCTGCGGCGGTGTAGTCCTCAGGCGAGCGCCCCCCTGACCGGCCTCCGGTCGCGGCCTTGCCGGCCTTGATCGGCTTTCTTTTCAGCTCGTCCTCGAGCTTGGCGAACAGGTCGCGCGGTGCGGCGGCTTTGCGCATGGGTCCTTTAGACGCCATAGCTTCGCGAATCTCTCTGCACAGGGAACACCGTTAGCTCGCATGCGCGCGCGGCTTTTTCAAGAACGGGTTTATTCCTACATTCAGCTCTAAGGCACGGTGCGGAAAGGATCGTTTGATGGCTGAGGAGACCCCGGTTTGCGATTTCGGCTGGAAGGCGCCGTCCTTCACGCTTCCCGGCACTGACGACAAGACCTACAGCTTCGAACAGCTCCGCGGCCCGAACGGCACGCTGGTCATGTTCATCTGCAATCACTGCCCCTACGTAAAGGCGGTGATCGACCGCATCGTGCGCGACGTGAACGGGCTTAAGCCGCTCGGGATCGGCGCGGTTGCCATCTGCTCCAACGACACCGTGCACTACCCAGACGATTCGTTCGACCATATGAAGCGCTTCGCCGAGGCGCACCGCTTCAGCTTTCCATATCTGATCGACGAGAGCCAAGATGTCGCACGCGCCTATGGCGCGGCCTGCACGCCGGACTTCTTCGGCTTCAATTCAAAACTCGAGCTGCAATATCGCGGAAGGTTGGATGAAAGTCGCAAAGAGGCCGCGCCGGCTGGCGTGCGCCGCGATCTGTTCGAGGCCATGAAGCAGATTGCCGCGACCGGGCAGGGGCCCCGCGAGCAGATCCCCTCGATCGGCTGCTCCATCAAGTGGAAGGCGGCCTAACTCCTCGTTAACCCACGCTTAAGCGTACCCCTTTCCCGTTTTTTTACGCGCCCGCACCTAAAATTCTCGTCAAAAGCGCCGGGATTTTATTGGAATGGTGATCCGTTACGCCTTCTTGGTGGCGCTCACTGCGGCGTCGGTCTGGGCCGCCATCATCATGGCTGCGAGGAGCGGTCAGGTGCTCTTGGTCGATATCGGCCAGGGCGGCACCAACGCATCGTTCTGGCTGCTCGCCGCGGTCGCCATTCTCATCACGCTTTCGCTGTGCCGCTTCGTGATCTTCGGCCTGCCGGCCATGGTCGATGAGTGGTACGGCGACAAGAAGTCCTGGATCTACACCCTCATTGCCGGGGGCGCGCTCTACGCGCTGTTCTATTTGATGTAAGCGCGGGCGACAGAGGTTTTGGGGGAGCCTGGCGAGAACCTTCCCCTCGGCGTTTCGGGGGAACGCGAGCGAAAAGGTTCTGCGGGCCGGGCCAAATGGGGCGGTCGCCCGCGCGCGACCGCCCCATGCTTTTCGTGAGCTTGCGTCAGACGCTGTAATACATGTCGAACTCGATGGGGTGGGGGAACATCTCGAAGCGCTCCACCTCCTCCATCTTGAGCTCGAGATAAGAGTCAATCGCGTCGTCGGTGAACACGTTGCCCTTCTTCAAGAAGGCGCGATCCTTGTCGAGCTCCTCGCAAGCTTGGCGCAGGGAGCCGCACACCGTCGGAACCTTCTCAAGCTCCTCGGGCGGCAGATCGTACAAGTTCTTGTCGATCGGGCTGCCAGGGCTGAGCTTGTTCTCGATGCCGTCGAGCCCGGCCATGAGCATTGCCGAGAAGGCGAGATACGGGTTTGCCGCTGGATCAGGGAAGCGCACTTCGACGCGCTTCGCCTTTGGCCCTGCGCCGAGCGGAATGCGGCATGACGCCGAGCGGTTGCGCGACGAGTAGGCGAGCAGCACCGGAGCCTCGTAGCCCGGCACCAACCGCTTGTAAGAGTTGGTGGTCGGGTTGGTGAAGGCGTTCAACGCTTTCGCGTGCTTCAGGATTCCGGCAATGTAGTGCAACGCGGTGTCCGACAGGTCGGCATATTTGTCGCCGGCAAACACTGGCGTTGAGCCCTTCCAGATCGACTGGTGGGTGTGCATGCCGGAGCCGTTCTCGCCGAAGATCGGCTTCGGCATGAAGCATGCGGTCTTGCCGTAGACCTGCGCCACTTGGTGGATGACGTATTTATAGATCTGCATCGCGTCGGCGGTCTTCACCAGCGGACCGAACTTGATGCCGAGCTCGTGCTGGGCGGCGCCCACCTCGTGGTGATGCTTCTCGGTGGTGACCCCCATATCGGCCATGACCGACAGCATCTCGGAGCGGAGGTCTTGTGCCGAGTCGACCGGCGGCACCGGGAAGTAGCCGCCCTTGGTGCGCGGGCGGTGGCCGAGATTGCCCATCTCATATTCGGTGTCGGTGTTGGCCGGCAGCTCCATGGAGTCGATCTTGTAGGCGCAATTGAACGGCTCTGCCGCGAAACGAACGTCGTCGAACACGAAGAACTCGGCCTCTGGGCCGAACACCGCAACGTCGCCGACGCCGGTCTGCTTCAAATAATTCTGCGCCTTGCCGGCGATCGAGCGCGGGTCGCGCTCGTAGGGCTCGTTGGTCAACGGCTCGAGCACATCGCAGAAGATGGCAAGGGTGCTCTGGGCGAAGAATGGATCGAGCACCGCCGACTCGGGATCCGGCATCAGCTTCATGTCGGACTCGTTGATCACTTTCCAGCCGGCGATCGAGGAGCCATCAAACATGATGCCTTCGGAGAAAGCGTCCTCGTCCATAACTTTCGAGTCCATGGTGACGTGCTGCATCTTTCCCCGCGGGTCGGTGAAGCGCAGGTCCACGAACTTGATTTCGTCGTCCTTGATCTTCTTCGTCACAGTCTTACCGTCTGCCATCGTACTCCCCTGTCATTCCTTTCATGTTGAGTGCCGTCCTTATGAGTTGGCGGCGACAATTGACCCGGCCCGCGCAACGCCGGTTTGCTCGGCCATCTCGTCAGATGGCATCATTCCCCGTTTCGCCCGTGCGGATGCGCACTGCTTCCTCCACATTCGACACGAAGATCTTTCCGTCGCCTATGCGGCCGGTCTTGGCCGAGGCGATGATCGCGTCGATCGCCTTCTCCACCATGGTGTCGCCGAGCACAAGCTCGAGCTTCACCTTTGGCAGGAAGTCAACCACGTACTCGGCGCCGCGATAGAGCTCGGTATGGCCCTTCTGGCGTCCGAATCCTTTGGCCTCGGTGACCGTGATGCCCTGGAGGCCGATCTCTTGCAGGGCCTCTTTGACCTCATCGAGTTTGAATGGCTTGATGATCGCCTCGATCTTTTTCATTGATTTGCACCTCCCTGGACGCAAAACGACGCTTAGCCGCGCGCTCCCGTCCGTTGTCTCGAATGAAACCGTGCGCCAGCCAAAGCACGCCCTATGCCAATCTTCTGGGCGCGAGTTTTGTGGCTTGATTCAACGTCCTACAGTCATGTGGCTGATCTTAGCGGCGGGGACGCAACGACGACTGCTGAAACCTTATGCCATCTGCCTAAGAAATAGGCACACTTGCAAGCACCTTGTCGAGGATTGTCTATCCGGCAGCGCCTTTGCTCTACAAGAAGCCGGCACCACCAATAGCGAGACGCCATGCTTGAGCTTTTGACTGCGGAGGAGATGGGGCGCGCCGATCGCCTAACCATTCAGGACGGCATCAAGGGTGCCGTCCTCATGGAGAATGCAGGCCGCGCAGTTGCCGACGAGGTCTCCCGCCGCTTTCCAGATGCAGAAACCGTCATGGTGCTGTGCGGCCCCGGGAACAACGGCGGCGACGGCTTCGTTGCTGCGCGCCATCTCAGGGAACGGGGCTACAAGGTCCGACTCGGGTTCAACGGCGATCCGACCCGCCTGCCTACCGATGCCGCGGCAATGGCCAAGCTTTGGAGTGAGGGGCGCGTGAAGCTCAGTGCCGATCTCCTCGCCGGCAGCGATGTGGTGGTGGATGCGCTGTTCGGTGCCGGCCTTGCCCGTCCGATCGAAGGTGCGTTCGCCGAGCTGATCGACGACGTCAATGCTTCGGGACTTCCGGTGGTCGCTATCGACGTGCCGAGTGGTATCGACGGCACCACTGGAGAGGTGAGGGGCACTGCGATCGAGGCCGTCTCTACCGTCACCTTCTTTCGCCTCAAGCCCGGGCATCTGCTCCTACCTGGTCGGCTCCATTGCGGCGAGGTGAAGCTCGCCCAGATCGGTATTCCAGATAGCCTGCTCACAACGATCGCGCCAAAGGCCTTTGCCAACGAGCCCCTGCTCTGGCTTTCAAATTTTCCCTGGCCCAAGCCTGAGGGCCACAAATATGCGCGCGGCCACGCGGTGGTCGTGTCTGGGCCTGCTTACAGCACTGGCGCGGCAAGGCTCGGCGCGCGCGGCGCACTACGGGTCGGTGCCGGTCTCGTTACCGTCGCCTCGCCGCGAGATGCCATCAAAGTCAATGCTGCGCAGCTCACCGCCATCATGGTGCGCGAGGCTAACGACGCGCGGGCGCTGGCAAATCTGCTCGCAGATGAGCGCAAGAACGCCGTCTTGATCGGGCCGGGGATCCTGGTAGGAGAGCGCACCAAGGAGCTGGTGTTCGCGGCGCTGGCCTCCAACGCAGCCGTCGTTCTTGATGCCGACGCCATCACGTCATTCAGCGACGACGCAAAACGACTCTTTGCTGCGATAAGATCGCGCAAGGCGCCCGTGATCATGACTCCCCATGATGGGGAGTTCGCGCGGCTGTTCGGCGACATTCGAGCCGCGTCCAAATTGGAGCGGGCACGTGAAGCCGCCGCCCGCTCCGGCGCTGTGATTTTGCTCAAAGGTTCCGACACGGTGGTCGCCGCGCCCGATGCGATTGCCTCCGTCAATGCGACCACCAGCCAATGGCTCGCCACGGCCGGCAGCGGAGACGTGCTCGGCGGTATGGTCGCTGGCCTGCTCGCCCAACGCATGACCGCTTTTCAAGCGGCAAGCGCCGCCGTCTGGCTGCACGGGTCTGCCGCGAAGGCCTTCGGTCCGGGGCTGATCGCCGAGGATATTCCCGAGATGCTGCCCGGTGTGCTGCGTGATCTCGCAAACCTTGCGCCGGCCAAGAAAACCTAGGAAATAAGCCGTTCAATCAGAGCTCGTGACCCTTTGTTGACACACTCCGACCTTATGGGAGACACGAAGGGGAAGGTTTCCGGGCAAGTGGTTCGTCCGCCGTCGATGCATCCGTCGTGGATCAGGCTTTATAGCCTCGTTCTTCTCCTCGTCGCGCTCGTGCCCGAAATGGCTCACGCCGAGGAGGACAAGACCCTTCTGCGCGCTCGAGAGGGCGCTGCCGCGCTGATGCGCGGGCAGTACGACAAGGCCATCGCCTCCTACGACGAGGCGCTCACCGCGCCCGAGATCGCCGACGACATCGAAGCGAGCATCTATAGCGATCGCGGCGTCGCCAAATGGCGGCTGAAGCAGCTCAAGGAGGCGATCGACGACTTCAACAAGTCGATCCAGCTCTCGCCCGATAACGCTACGGTCTATAACAATCGCGGCAACGCCTTGATGGACTTAGGTCACCCCGACGAGGCGGTGAAGGATTTCGATCGCGCCATCGCGCTCTCGCCGAATTATGGCGCGGCGCATAACAACCGCGGCAACGCACATGCCGCTCTTGGACAATACGACCAGGCCTTCCAGGACTATCGTAAGGCGGTGGAGCTCATGCCGCAAAGTGCCGTGCCGTTCAACGGCCGCGGCGAGGCCCATGAGGCGCTGAAGCGCTACCACGCCGCAGTGCGCGACCTGACCCGCGCCGTCACGCTGAACCCGAAATATGCTGCGGCCTACCACAACCGCGCCGACGCTTATCTCGCCATCGAGATGTATAAAGAGGCGGCCGACGACGCCACTCAGGCCATCAACTTTCAGCCGCCCGATACCCCTGACCCTGATCTCCTTCTGCTGCGCGCCCGCGCTTATTCGGGCGATAAGAAATTCAATCAGGCGGTAGACGATCTGAACAAGGTGATCGAGCTCAAGCCAGACGTCGCCGACGCCTATGTCGAGCGCGGCATGGTGTTCACTCAGGTTCGCCGCTTCGACGATGCGATCGGCGACCTCACGCGCGCCGTCGAGATCGATCCGAAGAACGTCAAGGCTTACGCCATGCGCGCTCAGGCGCGGCTTCAGGCCGAGGCCAATGACGATGCGTTGAGCGACGTCAACCAGGCGCTCGAGATCGCCAATAACGATCCACTTTCTTTGCGCGTCAGGGGACAAGTCTATGAGGCGCTCGGCCGGTCCGAAGAGGCGATTGCCGACTATCGCAATGCTCTCGCCCAAGACCCGTTCCAAGCCGAGAGCCGTGACGCGCTGCAACGCCTTGGGCAGGAAGTTCCGCCCGAGGAGGGACAACCTTTAGGTCCGGACGTTGCCGGCTGGGTGATCACCGAGCCGCAGTCGGACCGCTATATCGCCAGCAACCCGAAATACCCTGGGCTCAGGGTCGAGCTTGAGATGTTCGGGTCCGGCAAACCGAAGATCACCGATTGGAAGCTGATGAAGGATGCCCTCTCCGGCATCGGGTTGTTGCAGTACTACGCGGGCGACTACGGCGAAGGGCAGGACAACGGGATGGAATATGTGGCCATCGTCGATATCCGTGCCAACAAGGTGCTTTCGGTCGAGCCGCATAGCTGGGGCTCGGCGCCCGCTCAGTGGAACTGGCAGGCCGTCTCGGTAGTGGTCACCGACCCCGATGGCAATGCCAATGAGGTTCAGCTTCGCAAGGTCGTAAGACGGGCTGCGCCGGTCGACCGCGAAGGCGGTTTCTTCGACTTCGGGCAGGGCGCTGCCGACAGCGGCGCCAGTTCCGAGGGTGCGGGCGGCGCCGGCCGCCGCGCAGCACGCCGCGGCGGCGGAGGTGGAGGCGGCGGAATGTTCGACTGGCTGTTCCACCATTGATTTTTCGCTGCCAGGTTCTCCCATGACCTTGTTTCTTGCGAGCGTGCGCGATGCCGCAGAGGCCGAGGTGGCGCTGGCCTGCGGCGCCGACATCATCGACTTGAAGGATCCGAGCAGGGGCGCGCTCGGAGCGGTTTCCCTCGACGCGATCGCCGCCACAGTGAGAAGTGTCGGCGGGCGCGCGCCGGTCAGTGCAACGATCGGCGATCTTTCCCTACGCGACGCCGTTATTAGTAACGCTGTGCGTGCTACGGCCACAGTCGGAGCCGATTTCGTAAAGGTCGGCCTCTTTCCAGGAACAGAGGCGGAAGACTGCTTCAGCCTGCTCGCAGCGGAGGCCTCTCAAGCCCGCGTGATCCTGGTGGCCTTTGCCGACGCGTTGCCTGAATTCAATGCAATTAGGGTCGCGGCGAGGATCGGCGCCGCTGGCGTGATGCTCGATACGATGGGCAAGGCCGCAGTCTCTTTGCCCGATCACCTTTCCACGGCAGAGCTTGGCGCCTTCGTGCATTCCGCTAATGCTGAAGGTCTGATCGTCGGCCTCGCCGGGTCACTCAAGGCAAAGCATGTGCCGCCGCTCCTTGCCCTTGACCCTGATCTGCTCGGCTTTCGCGGCGCGCTCTGCCGCGCCGGCGCGCGCGAAGACCCCTTCGATCCAGTCGCTGCGGCCTCAATCAGGGCTCTCATCCCCCAGATGCCATCGCGGCTGCCCGGAGCGGATTCACCCGCTCTCGCCGCGCAAGCGTTATGCTAGGACTGGCGCGGCGCACACTTGCGCCGTGATGGAGCGCCCCAAATGGCGGAACAGCGACTACGCCAGTCTGCGCCGAAGAGCGCGGCCCGCGAGGCCAAGGTCGTGGACCGCGTCTTCATGCACGACCTCGTGCTCGACGTCGAGATCGGCGTCTACACCCACGAGAAGGGCGTGACCCAGCGCGTGCGCTTCTCCGTAGATGTCGATCTGATCCCTGCGGTCCACGCGCTCAACGACGACATCCGCCAGGCGTTCGACTATGACACCATCATCAAAGGCATCAAGACGATCATCGCGCGCGGCCACATTAATCTCGTCGAGACCTTGGCCGAGGAGGTCGCCATGCTCTGCCTCGCTCATCCTCGCGCGCAATCCGTAAGGGTCATGATCGAGAAGCTCGACAAGGAGCCGGGCGCAGTCGGAATCGAGATCGTGCGCGGCAAGGCTAGGGTCTGACATGGCGGGCCAAGCCTTGCACGCCGGCGCTCGGCTCGCGCCTCTCGCCGAGGAGGTGCGGCCGATCGTGGTCAAGCTCGGCGGCAGCGTGGTGCGCTCGGGCGAGCTCCCCGCCTGGCTCGACGCGATCGCCGCCTCGCCGCGACCGATCATTGTCGTACCTGGGGGAGGGGCTTTGGCCGATGAAGTGCGCGCCTGCCAAGCGAGCCTCGGCTTCGGCGACGCAGCGGCGCATCGCATGGCACTGCTCGCGATGGACCAGCTCGCCTGGGCCGTGGCCGGCTTGAGACCTGGCTTTGCCGTCGGCGCGACCGAGGGCGACTTGCAAGCCGCGCTCGACCGAGGCTCGGTTGCGGTTTGGGCGCCTTACGCGCTCATCGCAGGGCGCACCGACATCGAGGAATCGTGGCGGCTCACCTCTGACAGCTTGGCTCTGTGGCTTGCCACGCGCGTCGGCGCATCGCGCTACTATCTGATCAAGTCCATTCTTCGACAGAAGACGCGTCTTTCAGCCGAGCAGCTCTCTCGCGATGGTATCATCGATGAAGCCTTCCCCGCGATGCTGAAGGACGCTTTCGTCCCCGCCTTCCTGCTCGGCCGCGGCGATCAGGAGGCCTTTAGCGCGTCGCTTGCAAGAGTCGAGGATTGCGGCGCCGAGATCGACTAGCTCAAATACCGCGTTCAGAACTAGCCATCATAGTCTCGCACCCGGCTAGCGAAGCGGGTTAGAAGGGCGACGAGGCATGAGAAGCGCGGGCCGAAATGGCTGAAAGCATCCTGTTCCTGACCGGACATCTGGCGCGGCCGAGGCTCGAGGCCGTGCTCGAAGGCATGAACGCGGAGTTCGGCTGGAAGGTGCTGGATATCGGGGTGAAGGTCGCGGCGCTGATGACCGAGGACATCATCGTGCGCCGCGTGCCGCAGCCGGTCGAGGCCGACAAAATCATGCTGCCGGGCCGCTGCCGCGCCGATCTCGACCGGCTGGCCTCCCGCTTCGGTGTGCCGTTCCTGCGCGGGCCGGACGAGCTCAAGGACATTCCCGTCTATTTCGGCCGCGCGCGCAAAGCTGCCGACCTGACCAAATACGACATCCAGATCTTTGCCGAGGTCGTCGATGCCTCGGCGCTCTCCGTGGACGCCATCCTGAAGCGCGCCGAGGATTATGCCCAGAAGGGCGCAGACGTGATCGACCTCGGCGGCCTGCCAGACACGCCCTTTCCCCATCTCGGGGAGACGGTTCGCGCGCTGAGGCAGAGGGGCTACAAGGTGAGCGTCGACTCGGCCAATCCTGAGGAGCTGCTGCGCGGCGGCAAAGCCTGCGCAGACTATCTGCTCAGCCTCAACGAGGAGACGCTCCACATCGCCGACCAGGTCGCCTCGATCCCGGTGCTCATTCCCAAGGAGCATGGCGACATGGCCTCGCTCTATCGTGCCATGGATGCGCTCGACAAAAAGGGCCGCGCATATCTCGTCGATCCCGTGCTCGATCCGATCAATTTCGGGTTCATGGAGTCGCTCGGGCGTTACGCCGCGCTCAGGCGCAAGCGGCCGGATGCCGAGATCCTGATGGGCACGGGCAATCTGACCGAGCTCACCGACGCCGACACTACAGGCATCACCGCGGTCCTGCTCGGCATCGCGTCTGAGCTTCATATCAGGAACGTGCTCGTGGTGCAGGTGAGCCCGCATACACGCCGCACCGTGGAGGAGCATGACCTCGCCCGCCGCATCATGTTTGCCTCCCGCGCCGAGCATGAGCTGCCCAAGGACTATGCCGACGGTCTACTCTGCCTGCACGCGCGCAGGCCCTTTCCGCAGAGCCCAGAGGAGATCGCCGAAGCCGCGCGCGAGGTGCGCGACAAGAATTTCCGCATCGAGATCGCCGAAGATGGCATCCACATCTATAATCGCGATGGCCACCATATCGCGCAGGACGCCTTCGATCTTTATCCCAAGCTCGGTGTCGACCAGGACGGCGCGCACGCCTTCTATCTCGGCGCCGAACTTGCACGCGCGGAGATTGCCTGGCGGCTTGCCAAGCGCTACGCCCAGGACGAACCGCTCGATTGGGGCGTGGCGGCAGATGCGCCGGCCGAGGACAAGACGCGGCTGAAAGAGGCCGGCCACACGCTGATCGCTAAGCGAAAGCGCGAAGCGTCCTGATGGATGTTCGAGGCGCGAAGCCCATGCCCATGATCCGCGAGACCATCGTCACCACCCTCAACGAAGAGGGAAGGGTGCATATCGCGCCGCTCGGGCTTATCGCCGAGCACCTGGGTGCCGAGGGTGACGGCTGGATCATCGCGCCGTTCCGCCCATCGACCACGCTCGACAATCTTCGCACCACGCCTTACGCGGTGGCGAACTTCACCGACGATGTGCTGATCTTTGCGAGCTGTCTCGTAGGCCGCAAGGAGTGGCCGACCCGACCCTCGACCCATGTTCCTGGTGCCGTGCTTGAAGGGACGCTCGCCCACGCTGAGCTTCAGGTCGATCACGTGCAAGAGGACGAGCAGAGGCCGCGCTTCCATTGCCGCGTGGTGCACGAGTCGAGCCACGTCCCGTTCAAAGGCTTCAATCGCGCGCAAGGGGCGGTGATCGAGGCGGCGATCTTGGCGAGCCGCTTGCATATGCTGCCGCGCGAGAAGGTCGAGCGCGAGCTAGGCTACCTCCAGATCGCGGTGGAGAAGACGGCAGGACCGCGCGAGCACGAGGCTTGGCGTCTTTTGGTCGAGAAGATCGAGGACCATTACAAGCACGCTCCTTCACCCGAGACGCGTTAAGCCATGCAGCTTCAAGCGATCGATTGGGTCGTGGTGGCGGTCTATGGCCTCGCCAGCCTTCTCATTGGCATCGTTTTCACCAAGCGTGCAGGCCGCAGCCTGGAGCAATATTTCCTCTCCGGGCGCAAGCTGCCGTGGTGGCTGCTCGGCACCTCGATGGTGGCGACGACCTTCTCGACGGACACACCGAACCTCGTCACCGACATGGTGCGGAACGGCGGGGTCAGCCTGAATTGGCTGTGGTGGGCGTTCCTCATCACCGGAATGCTGACGGTGTTCTTCTACGCCAAGCTGCGGCGGCGGTCCGGCGCGCTGACCGACATCAATTTTTACGAGCTGCGCTATTCGGGCGCGCCTGCTGCCTTCCTGCGCGGCTTCCGCGCGATCTACCTCGGCGTCTTCTTCAACATCATGATCATGGCGACGGTCACGCTTGCCGCCATCAAGATTGCCGGCGTCCTGCTCGGCCTCGACCCTTACGTGACGGTGGTGCTGGCAGCGCTGGTCACCATGGTCTACGCAACCACGGCTGGCCTGTGGGGTGTCGTCGTGACGGACTTCTTCCAGTTCGCCCTGGCGATGATCGGCTCGTTCGCCGCAGCCTATTACGCGCTTTCGCAGCCGAGCGTCGGAGGC
>DATFVO010000331.1:0-5845 GCA_035260265.1 Methyloceanibacter sp. | reverse complement strand
TCATATATCTTGGTGACACCAGCCTCAGCATGGTTGAGCAGCTTAGATACGACTAGGCGCTCAACCGAGGCTGCGCAGGTGGGTCGCGATATTCCCCGCGAGTGCGGTGGTCCTTCGCGTAGTCCTGCATGAATGCAGCGGCCACAGCGCCGAAGGTGCCTTTCTCCTCCCGCTTCTTTCTTAGCTCAGGACCAATGCCGCCATGGGCATCAGTCATGATGGCCTTTGCCTTCGTGCGAGCGTCGGCAAGGCTGAGCAGGTCATACGGTGGCTTGAGAGTGATCCGGCGATATTTGCCGTTGACACGGATGCCGACGAAGAAGGACTTATGCCCGGTAGTTCCAACTCGAACACCGAAGCCAGGAAGCAGCTCGTCCCAGTAGTCAACCGCAGTTGAAGGGTTGGCCTTCAGGCCCTTGAGCATCTTGTCTGTGAATCTAGCCCTCACGAATCCCTCCAAAGGTTGCAAAAGGTTGCACTCATCGTGGCGCTTAATGTCCAGCGGTGTCCAAGAGGTAGCAACGAAAGGTCCAGTTTACAAGGAGTTATGGCAACGGCGTCAAGAGTCGTCCACGCTTGTCCAGGCTACCTTTTTGACCCAACCACAAGAAGGCCCGGACAAGAACGCTGCGAGCGACGGGAAGATCGGCAATTTCACCGAGATCACCAAATCCTCCTATCGTTCCACCACTGAGGATGCTGCAGAGCCCGAGCCGGCTTCGCTTGGACAAGGTAGCGGGGCCTCGTTGCCACCAGGCGTCGTCTTCTCTATCGAGGACCCGAGTAAATCTCAGGCAGCTCCGGCGGAGGCCGTGCCAAGCGCCCCTCCTACTGCAGACCTCGATCCGCCCGAAGCCACCAACCCCGAGCTCATCGCTCGCGCGCAGATGCTCTTGAACAAGCTCGGCTATGACGCCGGGACGCCGGACGGGCATATGGACGCGCGCATGCGCGAGGCGATTCTGAGCTTCGAACGGAACAACGGCCTCCAAGAAACCGGCACGGTGACAATTCAGCTTGTCACAATGCTGGAGCGCTTAACCAGCTAGATCCAGAAACCAGAAGCCAGAACCCAGAAAACCAGAAGCCTGTGGTCAGGGCTTGTGATTTCTGGTTTCTGGTTTCCTAAATTCTGACTTTCTGATCCTGCCTCGTCGCCCAATGTTCCAGGTCTATCTGCCCATTGCCGAGATGTCGGTGAACCTCTTGGTAATGCTGGGGCTCGGCGCGGCGGTAGGCTTCCTGTCGGGCATGTTCGGGGTCGGCGGCGGCTTCCTGCTCACCCCGTTTCTGATCTTCTCGGGCGTCTCCGCTCCCATCGCTGTGGCGACCGGCGCGAACCAGGTGGTCGCCACCTCGGTGTCGGGCGCGCTTGCCCAATGGCGGCGCAACAATATCGACTTTCGCATGGGCACCGTGCTGATCGCGGGCGGTGTAGTGGGAGCCGTTATCGGCGTGCTGCTCCTTAAGGTGCTGCGCGAGGCGGGGCAGGCAGGGCTCGTCATCTCGCTCACTTATGTAGCCCTGCTCGGCGCGATCGGCGGGCTGATGCTGGCCGAAAGCATCCGCGCCATCAGACGCGCCCGCGCCGGCAGGCCGGCGAGCGGCCGCAGGCCGGGGCAGCACAATTGGGTCCATGGCCTGCCGCTGAAAATACGTTTCCCACGCTCGCGCCTCTATATCAGCAGCATACCGCCACTGGTAATCGGCTGGGTGGTCGGCCTGCTCACCGCGTTTCTCGGCGTCAGCGGCGGCTTCGTCATGGTGCCAGCCATGATCTATCTCCTGCGCATGCCAACCAATATCGTGATCGGCACCTCGACCTTTCAGATCATCTTCGTCACTGCCGTCGTCACCATCCTGCATGCAAGCCTTAATCACTCCCTCGACGTAGTGCTCGCGCTGACGCTCGCCGCCGGCGGCGTCATGGGCGGCCAATTCGGAGTGAGAGCCGGGCAGAAACTCAGGGGCGAACAGCTCAGGGC
Source organism: Methyloceanibacter sp. (assembly GCA_035260265.1). GTDB lineage: Bacteria > Pseudomonadota > Alphaproteobacteria > Rhizobiales > Methyloligellaceae > Methyloceanibacter. The sequence goes on along the minus strand of DATFVO010000331.1, from coordinate 3,860 downwards.
CCTACTTGCCCTGCTGGTGCTCGCGGTTGCTGCGCGCCTGTTGTTCGATCTCGTGCTCAAGCCGGAGGATCTCTACACCATCACTCCGGTCCTCAAGGGCGCATGATGCGGACCCTGCTCACCCTCGTGGCAATTCTCCTCGGGTTGGCGATGGCAACGGCTCATGCGGCTGGGCCTCCGCCGTCAGACGAGGTGGTGTCGGACATCTCGACACGCGAGATCGCGATCAAGTCGAACTTCGCTGGCATAGAGATACTCATCTTCGGCAGCATCGATTTCAGCGCGAGGCCTGCGCCCGAAACCGGAGCCTACGACGTGGTCGTGGTCATTCGCGCGCCAGGCCAGGCCATCGTCGCCCGCCGCAAGCAGCGCATGGCGGGAATCTGGGTGAATGGTCCCGGCGTGACTTACCCCGATGTGCCGGGGTTCTATGCCGTGCTGTCGACGCGGCCTTTGCGGGCAATTACCTCGGAGGAGACGCTGAAGTCGCTCGGTGTCGGCCTCGGTAATCTCGATTTTGGGCGGAGCAGCACGAACGATGCCAACGAACAGAGCTTCCGCTCGGCGGTGATCGACCTCAAAGAGAGGCAGATGCTGTTCCAGGAGGACGACGGCGGCGTGGCCTTTATCGGCCGCAGCCTGTTTCGCACTTCGGTCGACCTGCCGGCGAACGTGCCGATCGGCCGCTATACCGCGGACGTTTATCTCTTTCGCGACGGCCAGGCCATCAGCGAGAACCACAGCACCTTGAAGGTGAACAAGGTCGGGTTCGAGCAGGCGGTCTACCTGCTCGCGTTCAGACATTCCTTCATCTATGGGCTGATTGCGGTCGTGATCGCCGTGATCGCGGGCCTGATCGGCTGGGTCGCCTTCCGGCGCGAATAGGCGCTTAGCCCGGGAGCAACAGGCTGCCGAGCACGGGATAGACGTCGGCCCGCCCCATCATCCAAGCTTCGAGCTGGTTGCGTAGAAACAGGCTGCCGAACGCCTCGTCGAGCACATTGAGCCCTCCGGCATAGGCCCCGAAGGCCGGCATGATCAGCCGATTGCCGTCTGTGGCAAAGCAGCGTCGCCTAATCACGGATCCCCGCCGTGCAATACGCGCCACTGGATGCAGATGCCCCGCGATCTCGCGGGCCAACCCATTCTCTGAAGGTTCGTGGCGCAGCGTGACGCCGCAGATGGTGAGCGTCGTGCAGACCGTGCCGCCGATGCAGGTGGGGAGATGAGGATCGTGATTGCCGCAGATCCAGTACCACTCACGGCCCTGTTGCAGCCGGATAAGCGTGGCGAGATCGTCTTCGGCGAGGCTCTCCGCCAAGTGGCTGCGATGGAAGCTGTCGCCGAGCGCGACCACGCGGGAAGGCGTCACGGCGCGGATCACCTTATGCAATCGCTCGAGAGTGGTGCGCGTATCGTAGGGCGGAAGCAGCATGCCGAGCGCGGCGAAGGCTGCGCCCTTCTCGAGATGAAGATCCGCGACGAGAAGAGTGTCCTCGGCTTCCCAATAGAGCGCGCCGGCGGCGAGCGGCCTCATCTCGTGGTTCGAGACGAGAATGTGCGAACGCAACGAGGGAGCACTTTCAGGCATGAGATCAAACTTTGCGTTGAGCATGTCCGCTTAAGGCCTCCACGATGAGCTCTTCGGCCGTCTCACGCAACAAGGTCTCACTCGCTTCTCCCGGGACGCTCTCACGTCCAATCTCAAGCATGACGGGCACAGCGAGCGGCGAAACTTGGCTCAAGGCAATATGCCTGATTCGTCCGCGAATGCGTTGCAAGAATCGGTTGAGGCGTCCGACATCGATGAGTCCCGTTGCCGCATCGGCAAATGCGGCGCGCAGAAGAATGTGGTCTGGTTCGTGCTGGCGGAGCACGTCGTAGATCAGATCGGAAGACACCGTCATCTGCCGTCCGGTCTTCTCCTGTCCCGGATAACGGCGCTCGATCAGGCCTGAGATGATGGCGCACACGCGGAAGGAGCGTTTCATCAGGCTCGAGGAGGCGAACCACGCATCGAGGTCGTCGCCGAGCATATCCTCGTCGAACAGCTTGGCGAGGTCGAGACGCCCGGTTCGCACCATCTCGCCCATGTCGTTGAGCCCCCAGATGGCGAGCGCATATTCGTTGGCGACGAAGCCGAGCGGCGCGGCGCCCGCCCGTTCGAGCCGCCGCGTGAGCAGCATGCCGAGACTCTGATGGGCGAGCCGTCCCTCGAACGGATAGCAAACGAGGTAATGCCTCTTTCCGCGCGGGAAGGTCTCGACCAGGATTTCGTCGGGGCCTGGGACCACCGAGACATCGGCTTGGAACCGCAGCCAGTCTGAGACCTGGTCTGGCAGCCGCGACCATGAATCTGGCTCTGCGAGGAGCAGGCGCACCCGCTCGGCGAGATAGGTCGAGAGCGGGAACTTGCCGCCCTCATAAGAAGGCACTTTGGGCTCTGTCGTGTGTGCGCGCGTGACAATGGCATCGAGCTCGCGCCAACCTTCAAATCGCAGGATCTCACCTGCGAACACGAAGCTATCGCCGGGCATGAGCTGCTCGATGAAATATTCCTCGACCTCGCCGAGCACGCGGCTAGGGGCGAGCATGCTAGCCGGCTTCAGAGCCCCGCCCTTGAGGCGCGCCAGCCGCACCCGGACCATCGGTGCCTCGACAATGGTCCCCACATTGAGGCGATATTGCTGGGCGATCCTGGGATGGGCAACGCGATACCTGCCGTCAGGAGTGCGCTTCAGCCTCGCGTATCTTTCATAGTTGGCGAGCGCGTAGCCGCCGGTCGTCACGAACTCCACCACCTTGTCGAAGCCTTCGCGGGTTAGCCCCTGATAGGGCGAGGCGCTGACCACCTCGCGATAGAGCCGATGAGGATCGAAGGCACCGGCGCAGGCAGTGCCGAGCACGTGCTGGGAGAGCACGTCGAGTGCACCTGGCCGTGATGGCGGCGTGTCTTGTGCCCCCTCCTCTGCCGCTTCGAGCGCAGCCTGGCACTCGACCACCTCGAAACGGTTAGCCGGCACGAGCAGCGCCTTACTCGGCTCGTCGAGACGGTGATTGGCGCGGCCGATGCGCTGGGCAAGCCGGCTTGCGCCCTTTGGCGCGCCGACATTGATGACCAGGTCCACGTCGCCCCAGTCGATGCCGAGATCAAGGGTGGAGGTGCAGACCACGGCACGCAGCTTGCCCGCGACCATCGCCGCCTCGACCTTTCGCCGCTGCGCCACGTCGAGCGAACCGTGATGGAGCGCGATCGCGAGATTCTCGTCGTTGTAGCGCCACAGCTCGTGGAACAGCATCTCGGCCTGCGAGCGCGTGTTGACAAACATCAGCGACATGCGGTGCGCTCTGATCGTCTCATAGATCTCGGGCAGCGCGTAGCGCGCCGAGTGCCCTGCCCAGGGAAGTTCGACGCGAGATTTGAGGATAGAGATGTCGGCTTTGGCGCCCTCTCTCGCGGTGACAATCTCGGCAAGCCGCGTTGTGGTCTGGCCTTTGTGCGGGACGAGGAAGGCGGCGAGCTCGTAAGGCCGCGCCACCGTCGCCGACAGCCCGACGGCTGTGAGCTCTGGCGCATGGGTACGCAGCCGCGCGAGGTCGAGCGCGAGGAGATCGCCACGCTTGCTCGACGCCAGAGCATGCAATTCGTCGAGGATCACGATCTTGAGCGAACCGAACAACTCGGCAGCGCCTTTGTGCGACAACATGAGCGCAATCTCCTCCGGCGTGGTCAGCAGGATATCGGGGGGCGACATGCGTTGGCGGGCACGCCGCGATGGCGGCGTGTCTCCAGTGCGCGTCTCGAGTCTGATGGGCAAGCCCATCTCCTCGATCGGCGTAGCAAGGTTGCGCGCGATATC